>SXUJ01000098.1 GCA_005790565.1 Planctomycetia bacterium | reverse complement strand
CTGCCCGCAATTGGTCGCGACGGCGATGTCCGCGATCGTGGCATCTTCGGTTTCGCCTGAACGATGCGAGAGCACTGCGCTGTATCCCGATTCCTGCGCGAGGCGAACCGCGGCGAGCGTTTCACTCAGCGTGCCGATCTGATTCACTTTCACGAGAATCGCGTTGGCGCATCCTTCGCGAATGCCCCTGGCGAGAAACTTCGGATTGGTCACGAAGAGATCATCGCCCACGATTTGGATCTTCGAACCAAGTCGGTCGGTCATGCGCTTCCAACCGCTCCAGTCATCCTCCGCGAGTCCGTCCTCGATCGAGGTGATCGGGTACTTCGCACACCACGATGCCCACAGGTCGATCATCTCGTCGCTCGTCACCGCAACGCCGGGATTTGACTTGAAGAAGCAATAGCCCGTCGTGCCGAGTTTCTTCGCCTCGTTCGCAAGTTCACTCGTCGCCGGATCGAGCGCGATGGTGACCTGCGCACCGAGTTTGTACTTCGCCTTCTCCACCGCAATCACGATCAATTGAAGTGCCTCTTCGTTGGACTTGAGGTTAGGCGCGAAACCACCCTCGTCGCCCACCGCCGTCGAAAGATGCCGGTCATGCAAGACCGCGCGGAGTGCGTGGTAACACTCGACGCCGCATCGAAGCGACTCCTCGAAGCTGTCGAACCCCGAGGGGCGAATCATGAACTCCTGAAAATCGACGGTGTTGTCGGCATGCTTGCCACCGTTGAGAATGTTGAGCATCGGAACCGGCAGCGTCCGCGCCTCAACCCCACCGAGGTAGGCGAAGAGTGATTGTCGCCTTGCGTTCGCGACCGCATGCGCGACGGCCATCGATACCCCAAGCGTCGCATTCGCGCCCACGCGAGCCTTGTTCTCCGTCCCATCGAGTTCGATGAGTCGGCGATCAACGCCCTCCTGATCCCCCGCGTCCACACCGGCGAGTGCCGCGGCGATCTCTCCGTTCACGAAGCCCACCGCCTTCGTCACGCCCTTCCCCATCCATCGCGACTTGTCGCCATCGCGAAGCTCCACTGCCTCATGCTCGCCGGTGGACGCACCGCTGGGGACCGCGGCGCGTCCAATCGCGCCGCAAGCGAGCGTCACGGTGCACTCGAGCGTTGGGTTTCCGCGCGAATCGAGGATTTGCCGAGCGTGGACCAATGAAATCGCGTGGAGCATGGAAGTGATTCCCAGGGATGAAACAAATCAGGCGTACGAATGCAAACCAGTAATGATGAAATTGATGACGATCCAATTGAAGAGCATGACGGCTGCGCCAACCACGGCCAGCCACGCGGTCCACAAGCCCTTGTCTTTCACCTTCACACGAACATGCACGAGGACAGCGAACACGAGGAAAGTGTTGAGCGCGAAGACTTCCTTTGGATCCCAACCCCACGGGCGACCCCACGAGTGATCCGCCCAGATCGCGCCCATCACGAGTCCGGTCCAGAGAAAGACAAACGAAAGTTCCATCAAGAGCATCGTCGTGCCATCGAGCACCTCGCCGAGCGCCGCGCGTTTAGGGCTCATGCGCTCCTCGCCGTGTGCGCCCGCAATGATCATGCTGCCAGCGCCTCCCACACGCGCAAAGGTTGCGGCGCCGCCAACCGCACGATGGACGATGTAGAGCAGCGCGCTGACCGCGGCCATGAAGATTAGGCAGTAGCTAAAGATGATCACATTCGTGTGGATGTAGAGCCACACATCGTGGAGCACCGGCATCATGTTCGAGATACTCGGATTCAGCTGAACGGGCAGGAAGTACGCGGCCATGAGCGCGGCCATCGACGCGCACGCGGCGCCGAGCACAAACATGCCGCGCAGCGCGGTTTTGCGCACGAACACTTCAATCACGACTGCCGCCGCGGCGCCCATCCACGACGCCGTCGTGACGGCTTCGAACATGTTGGAATTGGGCCATCGGTCTGCGATGTACCACCGCAGCAGCAACGCGACGGTTTGCAGCGCGAGTCCGATGCCGAAAATGCTGCACCCGATGATCCGCGCCTTCGGCCACTTCCACACAATGCCGAGCAACAGGAAGATGACACTGGCCATGTAGACGAGCCAAGTGCGCGTCATCTGACCGTTCTTGAAGTACCAGTTCTCCCATCCAAGGCGGGCCTTGTCGGGGTAGTGCGCGGGATCGACTGCTTCGAGCGCGGCGGCGAGCGAGACGGCGGATGCGTTGATTGCTGGTGGATCGGCGCGAAGCCATGCACTGGCGAATGCGCGCCATGCATCGGAAATCGACTTCGTTGCCTCCGCCGAAAGATCCGTCGGCGCTTCCGCTTTCTCCGCAAGCAGCGTCAGCGGCCCCGGCATCGGTTCGGCGCCATCGACGAACATCACTTCGCCGATGGTATGCCATGACTTCGACGCGTCCCCATCACCTCGCGGAACAATCTTCAACCGGTCGAGAAGAAAGCGTGGATCCTTCACACGCAAACCTGTCTTTATGGCGTCCGCGACCTTGGCCGTTCGAATGAGGTCGCTCTCAAGTGCGAGCAGGATTGGACGCAATTCTTCGCGCATGAGCAACGCTTCGGAGATCAGGCCCGTCGATTGAAAGGCCTGCATTCGTGAAACGAGTTTGGCATCCTTGCCTTCACTTGGCTGGAGCAGCGCCTGCGCGATGCGCGCGCGTGTGTCTGCACCCTTCACGAAGATCACATCCGCGTCGCGGTATGCGTCGGGCCGGAAGAGCATGTCGAAGTAGGTGTAAAGCGTCGGCTGTTCGCCGATCTTTCGAGCACCAGAAACGAAGGACATCGTTTCAGTCGCCATGGAACTGAGGCTCTTCACGCGACCCTCAGACTGCACTGCGACGCTCTCAAGCGGCGCTAGATCAATGCCCTTCCAAAACTGGTACTCCTCTGCTTGTGCGGACTGCGGCGCAAGGAGCATTCCGAGCGACGCGAGGAGCACGGCAATGAAGCCGCGGGTGGAAACCACTCGAGCGCCTTCACTTGCGAGGCCCGCAAGCACTTCGCGCTGTCGACGCGCCTTGATGACTGGCTTCACATAGAACGCGAAGATCATTCCTGACACGGCAACACAGCAGCCAAAGAGCTGAATCCAGACGCCGTTGCGATTCCCTACGCCAAGGACGGTGTAGTTGAGACCTTTACTTGCACTCAGCCCGCCTTCCCGCGCTTCGTCAGGCGGGTCCCACTGTGACTGAAAGAACCACAGGCCGTCATGCTCGACTGGTTCATTGACGCTGACGCGCGTCGGGGTGCCCCAGGTGTCCGTTGCCGGATCGAGAAATCGCAGAATGCTCGTGTAGTTCCGAATCGATCCTGTTTCACCCGTGAATCCACCGTCATGCGCGGCCAATTCAAAGTCGTCAAGCGCGACACTCGTCGGAAGCGGCAGCCGCGCACGGGAGAACATCACTTCGATCTCGCGACCATCCGGCAACCGCAAAGTCTGCGGCGCGTAGGGCGAGCGACGCAGTGCCTGCGCCTCGTTGTCAAATGGCCAATGATTGAACTGCAACCACTTCCGCTCGCCGCCTGGCGCTTCAAGCAGCACGAGTGCGAATTGCTCCATCGCTTCTCGTTGTCGCTGAGAACGCGGCACGACCTCCGGCTTCGTGTCAAGCATCGCGCGCGGGAGATACTCCGTCAGTTGGAGGTCCACGCCGCCTGCAAGCGACGCCTTCTTTCCAAGTTCGAGCGGCTGCGTGCTGCTCTTCCCTTCGATCGAAGATATCACGCGCAAGAGATCTGGATTCGGTCCCGCCACGAGTATGACGAATGCGAGTCCATTTCCCCGTTCATAGGAGACCTCGATGCTGTCATCGGCAAGCATTGGCGGCCCATGCGCATCGCTGCCCCGTGGATCGACAACATCACGCGTGAGTCGTGGGTCGTCAAAGACCCAACGGCGAAAACTTCCCTTCGGCGTCGTCAAGGTCACGCTTGCCAGAGACACCTTTCCGCCACCGACGGGAAGATCATCCTGGACACTCATCACGCGGTAGGAGTAACCCGTCTTCTTTCCTTCCTGCTCAATCTCAATCACGGGAGCGCCGGGATTGACCGATGCGACATCGCGAATCTCCGCGCGCACATCGATACCTGCCGATGGAATGCGAAAGCGGAGCGCTGGCGCCCGTTGGAGCGCGGCCACTTCCGACTCGTCCTCGACGAACGCAAATCGAAGGAGACCTCCCTCAGCCTTGTTGCGCTCTGGATCGAGTGCCTCAAGTTCGTACCTCGCCGACGCGCCCTGCGCACTCGACATGCGCAATCGGGCGAACGGATACACGGGGGCGCCGGGACCTCCAGCGAGAAAGCGCGAACGGAGGTGCGCGTAGCGCAGGTACGCCTTGACGCGCAGGTCCACTTCGCGCAGTGGATCATCGGCATCGATGGATGACGAAACAACATCAAGTCCCCGTTCAGGAATCGACTCCCCGCCAACCACCAGTGCTCGGTCGGCAACATAGTCGTTGTAGAGAGGCATTCCTTCCAGCGAACGCTCGTTCCAGGTCGCATTCCCAACCGGTCGCGTGTAGAGCGCCCAGCTCTTCCGTAGCTCATTGCGGAGGTAGAAGGAACTCGTGGGCTCGTACTCAAGCGAGCAGCGAACCGAGTCATCGATGATCGCCTTTCCCGTCGCCTTGATCGCGCGCTGCATTGGTTGATGCGCATCGTCGGTGAACAGAATGTCCTCGGTGTACTCGGGGTGATTGGCGATGAGTTGTCGAAGGAATCGCTTCTCGCCCGATCCCTCGGCATCACCCTCTCGATTCCCCGTGCGTTCCATGAGCAGATTGACGGAGTACGCAATCGTCCCCGCATCGTTGCCGCTTCGAAGTTCCCAGGCTGGATCGACCGACATGACTTCGACACGCAGCGCCGAGTTCCCACTGCCGAGCGTGACTTCCTTCCCAGGCGCGACGGTGAGCGCCTTCCTCTCAACCTCCGCGCTGCCATCGGGCGCGACGGTGTCGAGTTCCACCACCAATCGACGACGGGCAACAGGCGCATCGCCCTCCACCTTGGTCCCGAAGTAGATGAAACTGCCGGCGATGAGAATGAGAATGCCGGCGTGAACGGTCCACACGCCGTAGTTCACGAGTTTGAACGGGATCCGCCGCAGCGTCGTCACGATGATGTTCGCGCTGATCAAGAGAATGAGGAGGTTGAACGGCCACCAGTGAAACCACTCAAACTCGGTCATTTCGAACGATCGCCACTGGCGCAATTGCTCATGGACCCACGACTCACTGCTGAAAACATTCGGATGCACGGGGTAGAGAATGCCCGCCGATCCAATGGTGCAGTAAAAGAACAACAGCGTGAGCAGCACAATGCCAAAGACCACGCTCGAAAACAGATCGAATACGCGCGCCCCGATTCCCCCGAGGCTCGAGGGAGTTGCGGGGGATCCCGTCGTGTTCGGCGCGGTTTGCGAATCGTCCTGCTTCATAGGGTCCTGTTGAAAATCGTCGCGCGTGGCGTGGGTCCTCGCGCGGGCGAGCATAGTAGCGAAGTGCTCTCGCAATCGACGCATCCATCACGGACGAGTTCGCATCGAACCGCGGCGAGGACGGTAGGATTCCGGCACACTGCACCGCACGCGCAGCCGCCCCACAATGACACCTACAATGCCATCCACCATGCATGCTCCAATCGGATTCGTCGCGCGCAGATTGCGTTCGACGATGCAATTGCTCGCGGGAGTCACAGTGCTCTCGCTCAGCGCGCCTGAGCTCTGCGCTCAGACTCTGACCAACAAGCCCGTCCCTCCGGCACCGACCCCTGCGGAGCTCCCCCCGCTCCCCGCCGACGCGGCACCTCCAGCGTTCATCCTCATCACCACCAACTATGGGGACGTGCTGCTCGAACTCGACGCGGCGCGCGCGCCAATCACCGTCCAAAACTTCATCGCGTATGCGAAAAGTGGATTCTACGACGGCACTGCGTTTCACCGAGTGATGCGCATGGGGCCAACCGCCATTGTGCAGGGTGGTGGGTACGCAGTTGATGGCACGCTCAAGTCGACCCAACCACCGATTGCGAATGAGTGGACCAACGGATTGAAGAATGTTCGCGGGACCGTTTCGATGGCTCGGCTTCCCGATCCAAACTCCGCGACGAGTCAGTTCTTCTTCAACCTCGTCGATCAACCGCTCTACGACATCGCCGACCAACGCGGCTCCGGCTATTGCGTCTTTGGCAGGGTTCGCGCGGGGTTGCCGGTCCTTGACGCGATTTCTATGGAGAAGACCGGCGCGCATGTGACGCCGGCATCGGCAGGCGCTCCTGCGCAGTCGCTCCCGCAATGGCCAGTTCGACCGTGCACGATTGAGAAGGTCGAGGTCGTTCCACTCGTCGATGCGCAGATCGTGACCGAGCGCGTGAAAAATACGCAAGTGAAGGACCCCCACTCCACCCCTGCACCCACAACTGCACCGACGTCGGCGCCCGCGTCGAGTGCCACTACCGCGCCATCCGCGCCGACCCCTTCCAAGAAAGCAGCCCCGTAATCATGGATGAGTTTCGTTTCTACGACGGAGACGGCGATCGATTGATGGAGACCGCCTCTGGCCAGCCACAGGTTCGGCTTCTTCCATCTGGTGATCCGCGCACCGCGAGCGGTCGACCTCGCATTCGGCTGCAATTCGGCCAGCACTTCCTCGATGATCTCGTCGCGGGTCGCTATCGCACGGTGGTGTGCGGCATCAATGACACTGACAATTCGAAGGGCGTGATCGGAGAAATCCTCCGACTCATTCCCACTTCGCAGTGGACGCTCGCGAGCGTCACAAGTTACGCGCATGTCTTCAGGGACGCAGTCTCGCTGCACGCGAAAGAAGATCGCGAACCATATGTCTTGAAACTCGATCTCGATCGCGTCCTGATCCTCGCGCTCCTTCGCCCACATGGCCGCGATCATTTCACGCTTGAGGATCTCTACCGAGGCTTCAAGACCGTGCGCTCAATGCTCGAGGGTCGGCACGATCGCAAGCCCGTGGCAAGCGTAAGTTTCCTCGGCGCGAAGTCCAACCGAGTGCTGGATCACACGGGACACGAGCCTTCACTCGAAGCACTCCTGAAGGCCATGCACAGCGCAGGATTTGAAGGGGATGTGTATCCGCCACCCGCATCGTGGGAAAACGCGCGCACCGGTGTCTACAGCACCTTCCCATTTCCGGAAATGATCAGCCGCATGCGCGACGGATCAAGTTGATCTCTCGCGCACGACCTTTCGCTCACTCAAATCGGATGCCCTGCGCGAGCGGGAGTTCGCGCGACCAGTTGATCGTGCATGTTTGGCGGCGCATGTACTGCTTCCAGCTATCTGAACCAGACTCGCGACCGCCACCCGTGTCCTTCTCCCCGCCGAATGCGCCGCCGATCTCCGCGCCCGAAGTACCAATGTTGACGTTCGCGATGCCGCAGTCGGATCCTTCGGTGGAAAGGAAGCGCTCCGCACTTCGCATGTTGAGCGTGAAGATCGCGCTTGAGAGTCCTTGATCGACTTCGTTCTGCACTTCAATCGCTTCGTCGAGGTCGGCCACCGCATACACATACAGAATCGGCGCGAAGGTCTCTTCCTTGCAGATCTTCGGACGCTTCCCATTGGGTACGCGATACAGCGTGGGCTCTACGAAATGGCCCGCTTTCCCAGCGAACCGATCGATGCCTGCAACGCCGCCGGCCAACAAGACGCAACCTTCGCGCTCCGCTTCGACGCACGCATGCCGCATCTGCGCAACCGCCTGCGCATTCACCAGAGGACCCATCAGTGTGCCCGCGATCGAGGGATCACCAATCGGCACGGACGCATACGCCTTCGTCAGTCTCGCGCAGAGTGCATCGACAATGCCCGCATGGACGAGCAAGCGGCGCGTTGAGGTGCATCGCTGCCCTGCCGTTCCAACCGCGCCAAAGAGCACACCGCGCACGACGAGTTCCAGATCCGCGTCGTCCATCACGATGATTGCGTTGTTTCCGCCGAGTTCAAGCAAGCATCGACCGAGTCGCTTCGCAACGACTTCGCCTACACGACGCCCCATGCGACAGGATCCCGTTGCCGAGATCAGCGGCAATCGTCGATCCGCGACCATCGGCTCAGCCACCTCAGCGTCCGTTCCAATGATGAGAGGAAAGAGATCTGCCGGATCGACGCCTTCCGGTCTCCAAATCGTTTGCTCTCGGAGCACCTTCCAACACACTTCACTCGTCGCGATCGCCACCAGTGGCGTGATGAGTGAAGGCTTCCAAATCACCGCATCGCCGCAGACAGCCGCAAGCATCGCGTTCCACGCCCACACGGCGTTGGGGAAATTGAACGCGGTGATCACGCCAATGGTGCCGAGTGGATGCCACTGTTCATACATCCGATGCCCTGGTCGTTCCGAGTGCATCGACAATCCATAAAGTTGGCGCGCGAGACCAACCGCAAAGTCGGCAATGTCGATCGACTCCTGCACTTCGCCTAGTCCCTCCGCCTTCAACTTGCCCATTTCCATGGCAACAAGTTCGCCCAGCGGCTCCTTGCAATCTCGAAATGCGTTGCCCATCAACCGCACAATCTCGCCGCGCTTGGGCGCGGGCAGTTGCCGCCAAGAAACCTGCGCACGCATCGCGCGCACGACTGCACTCTCATACTCCGCGCGCGACTCAAGTCGCACCGCGGCAATGGGAAGCCCCGTTGCTGGATTGTCACTCGTCACGGAATTCGGAGTGCCCGGCGCACAGATACGCGGGTGGGACGCAAGACCAAGTTGAGTGAGGATCGGATGCATGGGTTGCGAAGGATATCCGCTCGATTCGAACTCTCTCGACGCGCACGATGGGCATGATCGAGTCGCGTGCCCTATCATCCCCGCCCTATGCCGCTCGACCGAAATCAGATCGCCAAGCGCGCTGCGCAAGAACTCAAGGACGGGTTCTATGTGAACCTCGGCATTGGCATGCCCACGCTCGTCGCCAATTATGTTCCCGCGGGACTGGAAGTCTGGCTGCAGTCG
>SXUJ01000097.1 GCA_005790565.1 Planctomycetia bacterium | reverse complement strand
GGCTATTGCAACATCGGCAAGTGCTGCACCAAGGTCTGCCCCGAGCACATTACGATCACGGATAACGCGATCATTCCGCTCAAGGAACGAGTGGTCGATGAGTTTTATGACCCGATCACACGGCTCTTCAGAATATTCAAACGCTAGCGCAGAGCTTTGGACAGAGCGTTCTGCCGATGCGGGGCGGCAGATCGGAAACCCCTCTCTCACGCGTTCCCTTCGCGTCGATATTCAATGACGATTCGTCCGTGAGCCGAAGGGGAGAGACGGAGGTTTCCCTTGCACGATCCGAATCTCAGCCGCGAAGCACTCACGGAGTTGCCGCCTGACATTGGTTCGAGCCCCCTTTTCAATGGAGATCTCGCACCGACCCCGACAGCGCGACGCACTTGGGGCACCTATGACTTCGCGGCGCTTTGGATCGCGATGGCGCATTGCATCCCGACTTACATGCTCGCCGGCGGCTTGATCACGCTGGGCATGAACTGGTGGCAGGCGCTTCTCACCATTCTCCTTGGCAATCTCATCGTGCTCGTTCCAATCTTGCTCAACGCACATCCAGGGACGAAGTACGGCATTCCGTTTCCCGTGCTCGCGCGCAGCAGTTTCGGCACGATGGGCGCGAATGTTCCAGCGCTCCTTCGAGCCTTCGTCGCGTGCGGGTGGTTCGGCATTGGCTGCTTCATCGGTGGCGAAGCCATTCGCACTTTCCTTGTCGCAGTGTGGCCGAACTTCGCCCAACTGGGAGGTGATGCAGCTGTCATGGGGCTCGGCATCCCGAGCATGATCACTTTCCTCCTCTTTTCCGCGATCAACATTTTCATCGTGCTGAAGGGAATCAACGCAATCCGAGTGTTCGAAAACTGGTCGGCCCCACTCATCCTCATCATGGGACTGTGGCTCCTCGTGTGGATCGTCATGCGGGCCGATGGGTTCGGTCCGATGTTCAGTCGGCCCTCTGGATTTGCGACCAACGCAGAGTTCTGGAAAGTCTTCGTCCCGTCACTCACAGGAATGGTTGGGTTCTGGGCAACACTAAGCCTCAACATCCCTGACTTCACACGATTTGGCAAAGGCCAGAAGCAACAAGCACTCGGACAGGTCCTTGGCTTGCCCACGACGATGGTGGCTTTCAGTGCGATGGCCATCATCATCACGAGCGCGTCGGAAACTGTGCTGCAGGGTTGCGATCCGTCGACGCTGTGGGACCCGGTGGTGGTACTTGGACATATCACGAGTGCAACGCCGCCATCCGGCATGCACGCGCCCCTGCTCGCGGATGACACGACACGCACGATCATCGCGGTACTCAGTCTCGTGGGGGTTGCCATTGCGACCATAAGCACCAACATCGCGGCGAATGTCGTCAGCCCCGCCAATGACTTCGCGCATCTTTCCCCGCGACGCATCTCCTTCAAGATGGGCGCCATCATCACAGGCGTCCTTGGCGTGCTGATCATGCCGTGGAAACTGCTCGCGAGCGCCGACACCTACATCTTCAACTGGCTCATCGGCTACTCCGCGCTACTGGGTCCGATTGCGGGACTCATGATTGTCGATTACTGGATCATCCGGCGATGCACGCTCGATGTCGCTGACCTCTACCGCGCGAACGGGCGCTACTCGGGCGTGAACTGGATTGCGATGGTCGCGCTCGCAATTGGCGTCGCACCGAATGTTCCGGGGTTTCTGAAGAGTGTGCACTTGATCGAGGGCACGCCCAACTGCTTCGACGCGATCTACCCCTATGCGTGGTTCACAGGCGTCATTCTCGCGGCCACGGTCTATTGGATTCTTCGCACGAAGCGGGCCGTCAATCAGTGACAACGCTGTCGACGAGGTCGAGTCCTCGGTCGATGATGTCGAAGGACTCCCGCAGCTGTGCGGCATTGATGCTGAGTGGCGGGTTACACATCACAGTGCCCCACTGCAACACGGTGAACAGTCCGTTGTCCCGGAAGAATTTTCCAAGCTGCGCCATCACCGGATGACTTCCCGCGTAGGGAACAAGTCGATCGCCCGCCGCGTTCTTTCGAAGTTCGATCAACCCGAAGAGACCGATGTTGCGATGCACTCGAACACATCGATGCTTCGCCGCGATTCTCTCCATGTGGCTCCGCATCAACTCGCCCATGCGGGCAGAGTTCTCGACGAGCTTTTCCTCCACAATGACATTGATTGCGGCAAGCGCGCAGCCCATGCAAAGCGGATGCGCGTTGTAGGTCAGTCCCCCCCAGAACACATTCTCTCGGAAGTGCTGGGCGATCGGATCACTCACCGCCATCACGCCAAGTGGGAGGTAACTACTCGTGAGGCCCTTCGCCATCGTGCAGATATCAGGGACAATCTCACCATGCTCGAACGCGAAGAGCTTTCCGGTGCGACCCCAACCGCACATCACTTCGTCACACACAAGCAAGATGCCGTACTTCTCGAGTAATGCTTTGAGGCCTTTGAGGTACCCCTTGGGCGGAGGAAGGATGCCGTTGGTTCCGGTGACGGTCTCAATGAACATCGCGGCGATGTGCTTGGGACCCTCGTACTGAATGACCTCTTCGAGGTACTGAAGGTTGTTCGCGACGATCTCTTCCTCGGAGTGACCGAAGCTGAACTCATACGGGTGCGGATCCATCACACGAACAACGCCCGGCATACCCGGCTCCGTAGGCCATCGCCTCGGGTCTCCGGTGAGAGAGATCGCGCCATTCGTCGCGCCGTGATAGCTTCGGTAGCGCACGAGAATCTTGTTGCGTCCGGTGTAAAGCCTCGCCGCCTTGATCGCGTTCTCGTTCGCCTCCGCTCCGCCGAGCGTATAGAAAAAGGTGTTGAGGTTTCCCGGCACCAACTCCGCGAGGCGCAGTGAGAGCCGCGCACGAATCTCGGTGGCCATGCCCGGATATGCGTATGCGAGGGTCGCGGCTTGCTCCTGAATTGCGCGCACGACCTTCGGATGCGCATGCCCGATGTTCACGCTCATGAGCTGGCTATTGAAGTCGATCCACCGCTGGCCTTCGGGGCCGTAGAGATAGATACCCTCCGCGCGCGCGATCGGCATCGGGTCAACCTTACCGGTTGCGCTCCACGAGAACAGGCTGTGCTGCATGCACGCGTCGATCATCTCGCGTGAACCCATCGTGCCGACAGAAGGTGTTGCGTTCGTCATCGCGTTAGCTCATCCAAGTTCGATCGTGCTGCAGTGCCCACTTGCTCGTGATCTTGCGCTGCCGCGTCCAGAATCGATAGCCGTCCCAGCCTGTGATGTTGCCATGACCAAAGCAGGAGTCATTCCAACCACCGAAACCAAACGGCTCGCGCGGGACCGGCACACCAATGTTCACGCCGCACATGCCCGCATCGACGCTCGCCATGACGCGCCGCGCGATATCACCGCTACTCGTATAGATGCTGCTTGCATTTCCATACGGACTCGCATTTTCGATCTCAATCGCTCGCTCGATCGTCGGCACGCGAATCACGCTGAGGACAGGGCCGAAGATCTCGTCATGCGCAACTGCCATGTCGGTCGTGACATGATCGATAATCGTGGGACCAACCCAGAATCCACCAACATCGGCGGTTGCGCGTCGACCATCAAGCACAATCCTCGCACCGGCGCGCTCCGCCGCATCGATGAAGTGAACGATTCGATCACGCGCGGCCTGCGTCGTCACTGGCCCGAGATCCTTCCCAGGCGTGATCCGCGCTGCGCGATCTCGCACCGACGCGAGGATGTGATCCACATCGCCTACCGCAAGCAGCACGCTCGCCGCCATGCATCGCTGGCCCGCACAACCTGTGAAGGACGCGACCACGTTCTCAGCGGTCAGTTCGAGGTCCGCATCCGGCACGACAATGAGGTGATTCTTCGCGCCACCAAGGCAAAGCGCTCGCTTGCCCTGCGCACTTGCTCGTGCGTACACCAATCTGGCGACCTTCGTGCTGCCGACAAATCCGACTGCCCTGATCCCTGCGTGATCGCACAGTGCCTCCACGACATCACGACCACCCTGCACGATGTTGAATACGCCAGCGGGCAGACCGGCTTGCTTGAGCAACTCCGCCAAGCGCATCGTGGAAAGTGGGACACGCTCGCTGGGTTTAAGGATGAATGCATTGCCACCGACAATCGCCTGTGGCAGCATCCACAACGGAACCATCATAGGGAAGTTGAACGGCGTGATGCCCGCGACAACGCCGAGCGAATCGTAGACCACCTCGCATGCAACCCCCCGGCTCACTTCCAGTTGATTGCCCGCAGCAAGATTCGGCAGCGAGCAACCGTACTCGACGCACTCAATGCCCTTCTCGACTTCTGCCTTTGCTTCACTGAAGATCTTCCCATTCTCATGCGAGAGAAGCCAAGACAACTCCTCAAGATTGGTGACCATCAATTCGCGCAATCGATAGAAAACATGCGCTCGATCACGAATCGGCCACTTGCTCCACGCGCGCGCGGCGACCGCTCCGGATTGCACCGCGAGATCGACATCCGCACTGCTACCCATGCGCACTTGCGCGATCGATTTTCCAAATCGCGGATTGAGGACCTCCTGAGTCGTCGTCGGCGAACTAGGATCGCACCACTGCTGCCCAATCCAGTTCCGAGCCGTGAGATAGGGCGCGTACGCGTCACCTGTTGCGGAAAACGGCGAAGCGACACTTGAATCGGTTGAGCACACAGTCATCGATGAACTTCCTTGCGCGCCACCGCGGTTGGAGCGGCGATTGCATGACGCAACGCAAGCGCCTGCGTGAAATCAGCGAACGGTTTCCGCGGAACGAACTGCCCCCATCCCTGCTTCGCTTCGAGACGATCGTTCTGCCACAAAATCTTACCTCGCGACATCGTGATCGCCGCGTTGCCTGTCACGGTCAACCCTTCAAACACATTGAAGTCGTTCTTCTGTTGCTGTGTCTTCGCCGAAATCGTGCGCGTCCTCTTGGGGTCCCACACGACGATGTCCGCATCGCTTCCGACCTGGAGTGTCCCCTTCTGCGGTGCACAGTTGAAAATCCGGGCTGCGTTGGTACTCGTGAGCGCGACGAACTCGCTCGGCGTGAGTCGTCCTGTTCCGACGCCAAAGTGCCAGAGCACGCTCATGCGATCCTCAATGCCACCCGTTCCGTTGGGGATCTTGCGGAAGTCATCGTGACCGGCATGCTTTTGCGCAGAATCGAAGACGCAGTGGTCGGTACCGACCACCGACAGCGTGCCGCACTGCAAACCGCGCCAGAGCGCCGCTTGATGTTCACGCGAACGAAATGGCGGGCTCATCACATGATGTGCCGCGAAGTTCCAGTCCGGACTTCTATAGACCGAGTCATCAATGACGAGGTGCTGAATGAGCGCTTCGCCAAATGCACACTGTCCCTCGCTTTGCGCCCTCGCAATCGGATCCATCGCGTCACTGCAACTTGTGTGTACAACATAGAGCGGAACGCCAATCACCTCCGCGATGCGGAGTGCGCGATTGCTCGCCTCACCCTCAACCTCCGGTGGCCGCGATAGAGGATGCGCCTCCGGTCCCGTGATACCGCGAGCAAACAGCTCGCCTTGGAGGTGCGCAACAAGGTCGCCGTGCTCCGCGTGCACCGTGCAGATTGCGCCAAGGTCACGCGCCCGAATGAAACTCTCGACGAGCGTCGCGTCGTCCACCATGATCGCGCCCTTGTACGCCATGAAGTGCTTGAAGCTGCTCACGCCTTGCTTGACGACGCGCGCCATTTCTTCGCGCACGAGCTCCGACCACCAAGTAATGGCCATGTGAAAGGAGTAGTCGGTTGCCGCCTTGGCCGCTCGGTCGCGCCACACATCGAGCGCGTGCAAGAGTGGCTCCCCTGGAGCAGGGATCACAAAGTCGATGATCATCGTCGTGCCGCCGGACGCGGCGGCAGCTGTCCCGGTGTAGAAGTCATCTTTGGAAACCGTTCCCATGAACGGGAGTTCCATGTGCGTATGCGGGTCGATCCCGCCTGGCATCACAAGCGCGCCACCGACATCTATGGTGCGCGCCCCAATCGGCGCCTCCAACGAGTCGCCAACCGCCACGACCTTCTGTCCCGCGATCAACACATCGGCGCGCCACGAGCGCTCGGCTGTGACGACGGTTCCACCGCGAAAAAGAGTTGTATCGCTCATGCATGCCTCACAGACTTCCCTCACAATTGCGTGATTTGATCGTAGCTCTCGGGGCGACGATCCCGATAGAACTGCCAGACGCTCCGCACCTGATCAACCATGCGTAGATCAAGATCCGCGACCAGCAATTCGTCATTGTCTTCGCTCGCCTGCGCGGTAATCTCCCCGCGGGGATTCACGAAGTAGCTTGTGCCGTAAAACTTCCCGATGTTCCATGGTCCCTCGGTTCCCACGCGATTGATGCATCCCATGAAGTAGCCATTCGCTGCCGCGTGCGCAGGCTGTTCCAGTTTCCACAGATACTGCGAGAGTCCCGCGACGGTCGCGCTTGGATTGAAAACAATCTGTGCGCCGTTGAGACCAAGGCACCGCGCACCTTCGGGGAAGTGGCGGTCGTAGCAGATGTACACGCCGATGGTCGCGTAACGCGTCTTGAAGACGGGGTAACCACCATTGCCCGGCTTAAAAAAGAACTTCTCATAGAAGCCCGGGTTCACCTGCGGAATGTGGTGCTTGCGGTACTTGCCGAGATAAGTCCCGTCCGCGTCGTACACCGCGGCGGTGTTGTAGAACACCCCGCTCATTTCACGCTCGTAGACCGGCACAATCACGGCCATCGCATACTTCTTGGCGATGCCCGCGATGCGTTCGGTCGTCGGCCCGGGCACGCTCTCGGCCGCCTCGTACCAGCGCGGGTTCTGGCTTGGACAGAAGTACGGCCCGTTGAAAATCTCCTGCAGGCACAGAATCTGCACGCCGCGTTTCCCCGCTGCTTCAATGTAACCAAGGTGCTTCTGCACCATCGCTTCCTGGATCTCAGCCACCGAACGCGACTCGTCGTTGAGCGGGTTACTGCATTGAATCAGTCCACATCGGACCGTCGACTGTTCAGTTGTACTCGGTGTCACCATGGAAGCTCCTCCAATCTAATGCACGCCCTTCTTCGGTCGAATCAGGGCGCCTTCCTGAGTGTGTTCGTTCCAACTCGTCGAAGCGTAGCCATTGTCGACCTTCACCATTTGTATGCAGCCCTCCGCTGGGCAAACGATCTGACAGAGATTGCATCCCACGCACTCCGCTTCGTCGATAGTGGGGACGCGCGAACCCTCCACCGGATGAATGCACTGATGTGCGCCATCATGGCAAGCCGCGACGCAGAGTTGGCAGCCAATGCACTTCGACGCGTCGATCTTGGCGACGGTTTCGTAGTTCAGATCAAGGTCGCCCCATTCCGAGAATGCAGGGACCGCTTTGCCCACCATCTCAGTGATCGAGTGAAAGTTGTGCGTCCGCATGTACTCCTGCAATCCCTCGACCATGTCTTCGACCACGCCAAATCCGCGAAGCATCACTTCCGTGCACACCTGCACGGTGCTTGCGCCAAGCAGGATGAACTCCACCGCATCACGCCAATTCGCGACGCCGCCGATCCCGCTGATCGGAAGCCCAAACGACTTCTCGCGCGCAAGTGCCGCAACCATGTGCAGAGCAATGGGCTTCACCGCCGCCCCGCAGTAACCGCCGTTGGTACTCAATGCGCCGACGCGCGGCTCCGGCACGAACCGATCGATGTCTACTGCGATGATGCTCTTGATCGTGTTGATGAGTGAGACGCCGTGCGCGCCGCCACGCTTGGCTGCGAGTCCGTGCGGGACGATGTCGCTCACATTTGGCGTCAGTTTCACCAGTACCGGAACCGTGCTGTGTCGAACCGCCCACGAAGTAATCCGTTCATTCAGCTTCGGCTCCTGGCCAACCGCACTTCCCATCCCCCGTTCACACATGCCGTGTGGACAGCCAAAGTTCAGTTCGAGTCCGTCCGCACCGGCATCGATAGAGCGATTGATGAGATCGCGCCACTCCTGCTCGCTTTCGCACATGAGCGAAACGATGATCGGGTTGCGCGGAAAGAGCCGCTTCGTCTGTGCAATCTCCTTGAGGTTGACATCGAGCGGGCGGTCGGTGATGAGTTCGATGTTGCTGAACCCAGCGCCTCGCACGCCGTGAACCGTGTGTCCACCAAACCGGCTCGACACATTCTGAATCGCGACGCCGAGCGTCTTCCACACCGCACCGCCCCATCCCGCTTCGAATGCTCGCTGAACCTGCAGCCCGCTGTTCGCCGGCGGCGCGGAGGCGAGCCAGAATGGATTGGGTGAGTGAATTCCCGCAGTGTTTGTCGACAGATCCGTCATCCGTGACCACCTTCTTGCAGCGAAGCGTGGATTGCCTGTGCAGCGCGTTTACCCTCGGCTGCGGCGTTCACCACTTCCTTTCCACCGTTCGTGCAATCGCC
The DNA here is from genome assembly GCA_005790565.1 of Planctomycetia bacterium. Lineage (GTDB taxonomy): Bacteria > Planctomycetota > Phycisphaerae > Phycisphaerales > SM1A02 > F1-140-MAGs142. The sequence continues at coordinate 10,941 of SXUJ01000097.1, read as the reverse complement.
ACCCGCGAACCATCGCGGACGACCCGTCCATCCCGCCGCATCCACGCGAATGCGGCCGCCTGCAATCTCGATGCCAGGAAGCGTGGCGAAAAGACTGGTCAGCTTCGATTGTCCGATTGCCATCAAGACGAGATCCGCAGCAATCACAAACTCGCTTTCAGAGATCGGACGCTTGTGCTCGTCAAGCCGAACACACGCGACCTGCGAGATGCGATCGTCTCCGTGCAACGCCGTCGCCGTCGCTTGCCATTCGACACTCACGCCCTCCGCGACTGCCGCGTGAAGTTCATGCGCATACCCGCTCATCACTTCGCGCTGCCCGCGATACAGCATGGTCACGCTCCGGATCCCAAGGCCAATCGTTTCGCGGGCCGCATCAAGCGCAGTGTTGCCTCCGCCAATGATCACGGCGCGATTGATCTGCGTGAGATCGAGTGCCTTAAGCTTCATGCTCTCAATCCACTCCACTGCGCCGTGCACGCCATCGAGATCCTCTCCCTGGATGCCGAGCGCGCTGTCGGCGCCGAGGCCGATGCCGATGAAGATCGCGTCATACTCTCGTTCAAGCTCAGCGAGCGAGACCTGCTCGCCCACCGTCACGCCCGTCTTCACATCTATCCCGCCGATCGAGAGAATCCACTCAACCTCACTGAGCGCGCGATCGGATTTCATCTTGTATGGCGCGACACCGGTCGTGTTGAGTCCTCCGATGGTCCCTCGCTTTTCAAAGATCGTGCAGGCATGCCCGAATCGTCGAAGCTCGTGTGCAGCGGCAAGACTCGCCGGTCCCGCCCCGAGCAGCGCGACGCTCTTGCCCGTGCTCTCTCCCGCGTCGAAGAACTTCCACCCCTCTTCGTACGCTCGATCCGTTGCGTAGCGCTGCAGTTTCCCGATCGCGATTGGAGGCTGATCGGACTGGTTGTAAACACATGCGCCAACGCAGAGCACTTCCACCGGACAGACCCGCGCGCAACTCATGCCGAGTATGTTCGCCTCGAAAATCGTCTTCGCAGAAGACCGCACATTGTCACTTGCGATCTTACGAATGAATTGCGGAATGTCGATCTCGGTCGGACACGCTTGAACACAGGGTGCGTCATGGCAAAAGAGGCATCGCGTCGCCTCCGCGATGGCATCGCCTCGGAGCAGCGGAAGCTTGAAATCCTCAAACGCGGTCTCGGATCGATGGCGTGGAAGAGGGGCACTCATTCGCGGTGGGCAACTCCATGCATCCGTATGCGACGAACAGAGGAGCAGCCTACCCGCTGCGATCGATGGGGAAACGCGATTGCGCTCCTTCCGCCCAAGCGCAATGCTTCGGGAAGGGAGCGCAATCCTTGTGCGTGCATTGCCCATGCTGAGCGCACGCGGCAAGTTTGCTGCTGGCTCAGCGGCGACGGCGTCGCGTGACAAGTCCCGCGAATCCGCAGAGTGCAAGCGCGACTGAGGTTGGAACGGCATCCGCGAAGACGCGCCGTTCACCCATGCGGTTCGGGAGCGCTGCGCCGCTCGCCCAGAGGGTGAAGTGCACATGGTTGCCCGATACCTGAACCACGGGTTGCCAGAGCGAAGCGCCGTCGCTCCGGAATGGATCACCCGTCGGGTAGGTCGTGCCAGAGGCACCCCAGGTTGCGCCGGTGTACACGCTCAGAGCAGCGATACTCACATTCATCGCGGTGGTAGTGACGCCCGGCGGTTCATCCCAGTGATACGCCGGAAAGCGGGAAGTGCGCGATAGACAGCGAATGGCGGTGGCGCGTACTGCACGGCCTGCCCAGCCGTTGCGATGATCGCGCCAGTCCTTTCCGATTCTCACGGCGCGCGCAGTCGTCGGCATCTGCCCCAGACCAAGGTCTCGCGAGGCGTGATCAAGGGCTAGGGAGCCTTTACTGGCACTGGGGCGTCCTGCACACATCGAAAGCCAAGGTGCTCAAGACCCGTATCAGGCGTACACGACATGCGTGCGCTCGGACGATAGCTCGAGCAGTAACTCGCATGACAGAGGTACGAGCCGCCGCGATGCACACGGCTCTCCGGTGCCTCTGGGTTTCGAGGATCCGCGCTCTTCGATGGTCCGATCGGATTGATCACGACCTTCGATGCGTCCGTTGACGCAACCTGCTGCGCGTAAGTGTCAGCGCGATACAAATCGCTCGTCCACTCCCACACATTGCCCGCCATGTCGAAGAGTCCGAACGCATTCGCTCCGTAACTCTTCACAGGAGAAGTTCGCGGGTACCCATCCTCTTGCGAGTTCGCGTGTGGAAACTCTCCCTGCCACACATTTGCTCGTTTCGCGTCGAGCGCCTCATCGCCCCAGACGAATTGCTTCTGCGACAACCCGCCACGCGCGGCGCACTCCCACTCTGCTTCCGTTGGTAGTCGCTTGTGCGACCACACGCAGTACGCCAACACATCCTCATAGGCGACATGCACGACCGGATGCTGCAGTTTTCCGACGAGATCGCTTGCAGGACCTTCGGGGTGCCGCCAGTTTGCACCGTTCACCCATTGCCACCACTGCCCTGGATTGTCGAGTCGCACCGCTTGGGAGGGAGGCGTGAAAACAAGCGAACCAGGCTGCAACAATTCATCAGGAGGCTTGGGCGTGCCTGGAGGGCACTGTTTGCGGAGTGATTCCCAATCCACCGCGCGCTCTGCGACCGTCTTGTACTGCGTCGCCTCGACGAACTTGAGAAACTGCGCGTTTGTGACCTCCGTCACATCCATCCAGAATCCATCGACTCGCACTCGATGCGCCGGTCGCTCATCGGCGCGCGCGTAGTCCGCGTCACTACCCATCATGAATTCACTCGATGGAATCCACACCATGCCCTCGGGGGCCTCGAGTGCGGCCGCCTGTTGCATGATCGCGATGACGAGAGCACTCCACATCACAACAGACTAGAGACCTTCCCATGAACTGTCGAATGCAAACTCGTAGTTCTTCCAGCGACCAACCGACGCTGCGTTGATCGGTCGCCGCACCTGTTCGTGGCTCAAGGTAAGAACGGAACGAGCGTTTGCCTCGGGCGCGAGCACCCTCGCGTCCATCGGCAGGCCGAGCGCATCGAGAGCGCGCATCGCGTGCACTTCAGGCTGCGCGACGAGTTCTTCATACACCACATTTTGATGCTTGATACCCAGCGCAACGAGCGCGCTTGGGAGAAACGCACGTTCGGCGGCAATCACGCGCTGCAACGCCGCAAGGCTTCCAGTCCAACCCTTGAGTTGTGGATGAAAGTACGACAGGTACATGCTCAACGCCATGTCACGAGGCTCTCGTGTGACGCGGAAGAGCACCGCCCCGGGCAAGACCTGCGTCACGGCGAGGAGCCATCGCCACGCTTCGAGTGTCTTGTCGAATGACCACTGAGCGTCAGCCCGTCGCATCCTCGCAGCGCCGCGCAAGTACTGGGCTTGAAGAGCATGCAATTGCTCGCGCGGAAGTCCATGCAGGCCTTTTGGCCAACGCCCTGAACTCACCACACCTTCGGCAATGCGGTCAACCCCTTCATACTCACCGATCCCCGAGATCGACGGATGTCGATCCAGCATCTGCTCTAAGAGTGTCGTTCCCGATCGTGGAAGTGCCGCGATCAGCGCAACTCCCTCAACCGGAGCAACCCGCGGCTCGCAGCGCTTGGGGTGGTCCTCAATGAGATCCCGCTGCGCTTTCACATCGCCTAGAAGTCCTTCCACATCGAAGGGCGGCGTGAGATCACGGTGCAATCTTGACGCTAGATCGAATGCCTCGCGAAATCGCCCCGCTTTGTCGAGCATCTGCACCGCTTCGAATCCCGCGACGCGTCGAAGCACGGGACTGCCAGCACTCGCGGCTATCGCGAGTAATGCCTCCGTCGCGGCCGACGCGTCACTTCGAGCCTGCCTCCGCGCGATCATCATCGCGCCCCGCGGATCCCTACTCCACGCGCCACCCTTCCGAACAAAGGCGTCAAAGGCTTCGCGTCGGTGCGCAAAGAAAAGCGCCTCGCCGAGCGCAATGCCGGCCTCGACGGACTGCGGTGTCGTCCCATCGGCCAGCCGCGTCAGCCGATCGACTGCCTGATCCACGCGTCCAAGTCTCTGTCCGACCATGCCACGAAGAAGATTCGCCTGCGCATCCGATGGCGACAAACGCAACGCATGCTCAAGGTCGTCTTCGGCATCAATCAATCGACCGAGATTCAGATTCGCGCTCGCTCGGCCCAACCAGGCATTGAAGTTCCGTCTCGATTTCGCCAGCAACTCATCCGCGACGACAATCGCGCGGTCGAATTCGCCTGTGGTAATGCATCGCTGAAGTGTCGAGAGCAGTGGATCCATGACGAGCCTCGAACAATCATTGTCGCTTCAACCACGCGGCCAGTTGTCGCGCGCTTGCCGGAGCGTACTCAAATCCGAGGGACGGCTCGAAAATCTCAAGCTCCATCAAGAGCGGTTTCCCGTCCTCATCGTTGGCGAGATCCACTCGCGCATAGGCGAGTTCTCCAAATCCAAGGGAGCGCGTGTAGGCAATGACCTCCTCAGCGACCGCGCGTTCGGCCTTGGTCGGCTCGATGCACCCACACACTCCATGGTGATCACCACTCCATCTGGCAGCCTTTCTCGTCGTGTGCGCGTACTGCCCACCGAGAAAGAGGAGGTTCCGCTCCCCCTGCCTGAGCACATCCCCCAGGAGCGGCTGCACGAGGAAATCTCGGCCGAGGAATTCCGCTCGGTGCTCCTTGGCCCGCGCGCGATCATGCCTCGCGACTCGAACGGTTCCGAATGAGGCCGCGGAAATCGCTGGCTTGAGGACGAGTTCGCCCCATCGCTCGAACGCGCGAATCCAATCGCAATCCACACCTTGTTCAACCAGTTCGGTCGGCACAATCGGGATCCCCGCGCGTTTCAACTCTAGGAGGTAGCCCTTGTGCATGTTCCAGCGCAATGCACCGAGCGGGTTCAAGAGCGTTGTGCGAGCTTGAACTCGATCGAGCCACGATTCAAACTCCGAGAAGCGCGCGACATAGTTCCAAGTGGACCGAATGAGCGCGGTGTCGAACTGCGCCCAGTCGATCGCCTCATCCTCCCAACAACACGCGACCGCGGTCACCCCCTCCGCCGCGCACGCTGCCTGCAGCGGAGCGAGATCGTGATCGGCGCGAGGCAACTCATTAGAGGTCACGAGAGCGATGCGCATGAAAGAGCGAAAGCGTACATGACGCGCAGGAACACACCGACACCCCGCGTGCGGGGTATCGGTGTGTTGCGCTTCGAGCTGCGCGAAGAGCGCTTACTGTGGCCGGCGGCGACGACCCGTCATGCCTGCGAGCGCGAGAAGAGCGCAAGCACCAGGTGCCGGCGTGATGGCGAAGTTCGTCATGTCAAAGTTGCCGACAATGTTCTGACCGGCGAGCGCGGTCGGCACGACGAAACCAAGTTGCATCGCACCGATATTGGAGAGGACGGTCGCATAATTTGACCCCTCGAACGACACCCATTGGCTGCTCGTGGCAGAAATGTCGAAGGACACCGTCGACCAAACATTAGGAGCAACCGTCACTGATGCAAACGCTGCGGCGCCGGGATAATTCTGCGGTGTGGCAACACGCAAGGTGATGGTGAGCGCCTCCGCGAGGTCGTGACGAAAATCGAAAGTCAGATTTGTCGCGCCAGCGCCGATCCAGTTTCCAGCGAATGCGCCGCCGCTCGAGCCGAGCGAAGTGGATGCACGAAACACCGTGGCCGGATACCCACCCGCGCTGGTGGAACTGAGGTTGAACACACTCGTCACGAATGACCCGTCGTCCGGGCCGCCCGTGCCCGACCAATTCAGGAGGGTGGCGCTTGAACTTCCGCGCCAGTTGGACGAATTGGTAAGAAACGATTCACTGAAATCAGTGATACTCGCCTGTGCGCTGCACGCGATTGCAAGAATGACAGTAGACGCGATGGGGCGGAACAAACTCATATGCGAGAGCTCTTTCAATCTGGGTGATGCGACTCAGGCGAAGCCTGCGCGCATCTGATGGGTAAGGGAGAGAAGGACGACTCCTCAAATCTACGCCGTGGACGATCGCGTATCCAATCGATCAGTCATTTGCAGCATCGATTTCCGATTATTGGCTTTGCTCCCGTGTCCGAGATTCCGCCGAACGGTCGCGTCGAAGGAGATCGATCCAATATTCCTGCGAAAATGTTCGATGCAAGCAGTCCCCTCGATGGTTCCTGGAGCAAACTCATGCAGCCCGCTTGCATACCAGCGAAGGAAATCGAACCCCCATGCGCCCATCACTCCCCCTGCATCTCTCGACTTCTGCGCTTCTCATCAGCGCACTCACCAGCACCGCGTCGGCACAGACCATTACTCCCGTCGTGACTAACTGGAAACTGAACCTCACGGGACAGACTGGCTATGCCGGCATCTTGGCGGATGTGCAACAGGTTCTCTACTCGACCAACTACGTGTATGTGAAGAGCACGAACATTCCCTCGTACTCGATTGGACCGTGGCCCGGAAGTCCGAACACGCCCTCCAATCAGAACTGGACATTCAAGTTCCCAAAGACACCAACCTACGCGGCAACCGGCGCGGTGGTCGGGCTTGGGCATGTAGGCGTTCTCAACAACGGCGTTGTCTTCTACAACGCGCTTGACGCGATGAGTTACAACAATCAGAACATCTGGCATCAATCGGCGGTCTACTTTGAAGCGGGAGGATTTGACTCATGCAAGGGTCATCCAGCGCCGAGCCGTGCGTATCACCCGCACCAGTACGCGCCCTGCCTCGCTGCACTGGATCCTGGAAAGCACTCCGCTCTCATCGGATTCGGGTTTGATGGAATCCCGATCTACGGAGGCTTTGGCTACTCGAACGCCGATGGTACGGGTGGCATTCGACGGATGCAGAGCGGCTACCAGAAACGCGCGATCACGGTGCGAACGACGCTTCCCAATGGCACTGCGCTTCCACCCAATCAATACGGGCCTCCAGTGAGCACGACCTACCCGCTTGGTTGCTATCAAGAAGACTACCTCTACGTGGCAAAGGGCAATGATCTTGATGACACCAACGCTCGGTTCTGCGTGACACCGGAGTATCCCAACGGAACCTGGGCGTACTTCGCTCCTATCGATGCGAGCGGAAGTCCCGCGTATCCCTTTCTCATCGGCGCTCGCAATCGCGGCGTGGTTGTCGCAGGAAACACTGGGCCAGGTGGAGGACACTTCACCATCACGGAAGCAACGACCAACTTCACCTCAACTCCATGCCTCGCGGATCTCAATGGCGATCGCCTTGTCGATGCAGCAGATCTCGCCATCATCTTGAGTCGATGGGGACTTGGGGGTGGCCTTGGCGACCTCGACCGCAATGGCGAAGTCGGCGGCGGAGATCTGTCCGTACTTCTCAATGCATGGGGCAGCTGCTGATACGATTGTCGCGCTGAGTAGAGTCTCCGCATGCTGCTCGCACCGATGCTTTTCTCAGCCGTGATTTTGGCCCCGCCACAGTGGGTCGATGTCGCGCCGATACTCACACGAAGTTGCACCCCGTGCCACACGGGCGACGGGGCAGGAGCGTATCCACTGGCCTCTGCAAGCGAGTTGCGACGGCGCCGCACAACGGTTGCCGCAGTACTCGCGGATCATTCGATGCCTCCGTGGCTGCCCTCAAACAGTGCAGGGACATTTCTCCATGAGTTGCGAATGACCGACGCGGATCGAGCGGTGCTCAGCGCGTGGGTGGAGGCTGGATGCGAGGCGCCCGAAGTTGATGCTCACACGACGCGCGTGCCAGATCCCGAGCAAAGCGAAAACGCGATCACGCTCCTCATCGCGGACGGGTGGAGCGCGGGTGTCGAAGAACGAGACGCGATGCGGAGCTTTGCGGTTCCCCTCCACAACGAACGCCCGCTTCGAGTCTGCGCGGCACGCGCGCGATTTGCGAATCCTGGTCACGTTGGGCATGTCACCTTCGCCGCTGATAACACCGGCGAGGCGGAGCGGCTCGACGCGCTTGATGGTGCGATTGGATTCAAGCTCGCGGGAGACATCGGCAATGTTTCGAGTGGATCGCTCCTTGGCGTAGGCGCGGATGGGAACTTCTCACTTCCGAATGGGTATTGCGTCGCGATTCCTGCGCACGCCACGCTCGTTGCCGAAGTTCACGCGAGTGGACGAGGAAAGACCGAAGACGCTGGGTTTACCCTCGCGTTGTGTGAAGCGTCGGCGGACGCGACTCTCCTCTCGGCCATGCCGATCGGATCGCGCGGCGCGATTCCAATGCCAAGCGACGCGCCCGAGATCATCGTGACGCAATCAAGCGCACTCGAGTATTCATATGAAATCGTCGCGGTCATCGCGCGCCCCGGTAGGCTTGCGGTTGCACTGCAACTCACCATGCTCATGCCGGGCACCAGTGAATCGAGGGAACTCCTCACGATCCCGCGCTACGACAGTCACCGGGATCGACCCTACGCCTTCGCGAAACCGATTCGGATCGAACACGGAAGCCGACTTCGACTTGCGACGACCTTTGAAACTCCCCTCGCTGCGACGCGATCCACACCCGAGTGCGTGTTGCTCCTGTATCGCGTGCCAAACACCGCCACGCCCGCGAGTTCCGTCGCGCAGCCAACCACTGCAAGCACTGCGGCGCAGCAGGCGAGCGTTCGACAGATGGAGTTGCTCCCGATCTCGCCGACCCTTCGGGCGATGACGAGCGAGGTGACTGCAAAGGAGTACGAGATGATGCTCGCGCGAGCTTGCCCACCACGCACAGGAACGACGCACGCCGCTGGATCGACCTACTTCGATGCCGCCATTTGGTGCAACGCGGCAAGCGCCGCGCTCGGGAAAAGAGCGTGTTACCTCATCACGCAAACCCAACTCGACGCAAATGCGCAGACGGTTTCGGCCATCGTGGAGCTGATCGATGGTGACGGATTCCGCCTGCCAACAAGCGCGGAATGGACCCAGGTGGCTGCGAGCGAAGCGAGTCGAGATGCGGCAGGCTCCGTGTGGGAGTGGTGTGAAGACACGATTGGCGAGGAGCGCGTCGTGCGCGGTGGATCGTGGGCGGATCCGACGGCGCGGCAGTGTGCGGAGACGACTGCGTCTGTCCCCCCAAACTCAAGCAGTGAGTTGTTCGGTTTCCGAGCAGTCGTCGGCCCACGCAATCCGCCGCAGTAACCCGCCTGATCGCTAACTCCAATTCGAGAGCACGACCGCGACATCCGCGCCATCCACCATATTGTTCCCGTCAAAGTCGCCCGCTTCGCGCACTCCCGCTGCGACGGAACCCCAACCGGAGAGTGTTTCCGCGAGATCGGCCGCATCCACGATCCGATCTCCGTTGGTATCTCCTGGGCGCAGTTCCGTAAACAAATATGGTTGTCCATTGAAGCCGAGGTTGACCAGAATCTGACGCGACGCGTTCGCCGCCACAACGATGTAACCCTGCGCCGTCGGCGGAGGGTTGACTACGACGGCGTCGAGTCTGCGCACCGTGTCACCGAGCGACCAAACGAAGGCGAGAGGTTGGTAGAGCGGCGTAAATCCGCGACCCACCATGAAGTCAGGACGCGGTGCGGCGACCACTTCAAGTCCCTGCACTTGTGCGGAAGCATCGATGGGGCCAATGTCGGTCGCGCTCAGCATGTTGTTCGATCGAATGAAGCGCAAGTTGTTCCAAGCCGTTCCAAAGATGGAGTAGCCAATCGGATCCGCCGACATCGGACTACCCGCCATGTGCGTTGCAAGGCTCGCGCTCCCGACAGGCATAATCGAAATCGCATTCCCATTGAACCACCACGCCGCGCGTCCATTGCTCTGACCAACGATGCTGCCATCGTAGGAGAGCCCCAGCGCCTGCGAACTCGTCCCGCTTTCGACCGACGGCAAGACGCTCGCGGTTCCACTCGCGTCCCATGCAATGGCGCGGAGTTGATTGTTGATGTACGCGCTTCCCACTGCAGTGCCCGAGAGATTGACGGCCTGCACAGATTCGCCCCAACCCTTCGGGACATCGAGCGCTTCGACTGTGGCGTCGGGGCGGAGTCGATAGGCACTCGTGCTGCTCGTCCCGCCCCATCCGACCGCCCACCCTGCCTCGTTCGCGTCCTCACAGGTCGAACTCGTCACACTCGATCCACCAAGCACCGTCAACGATTCCGTTCCCTCAGCGATCGCAAGCACTGTGGTGCAAGTCCCGTTCACTGGTGGGCACCAGTTTCCGATCAACAAGTAACGAGTGCCGCCAAGAAACGCTGCAGGCTCGGTAAAGGTGAAGGTGCCATGCGGCAGTTCAACCACACTCCCATCGGAATCCGTGAGGTACGCGCGCGACCCGCCCGTGGTCGATCCACAACTCGCGTGCCCTAGCACGCGACCATCACTAGAGAGCGCAGTTCCTTTGGTTGGCGCAATCGTTCCAGAGATCGAACACGGCCAGGCCAGACCAGGGACGGGCGTTGCGATGTAACGAGGGGGAGTCGCGAGGGCCGACGCGGAGAAGGCCGCCGCAGCAATCGCATGGAGCGTAAACTTGGATCGAGGCTTCACGAGCGCATCATGCCACAAAGATGCGCACAACCAAACAGATTTCTGTGTGTTCGTAGCGCTCGAGATCGCAGTGGGAGACGCTGACGATCTTGCGAACGCAATCCTCCGCGTCCGGCGAGGTGCGACGCGAGCTGGATCGAAGCCTCGAAAACACTCCCGTCATCGCGAGGAGCGCGAATGCAGACTGATATCGATGGGGCGAGCGCTCTACTTGCAGAGAAAGCGGCGACTTGGTCGATCCCCTCTTTCATCTCTCTCGTATGAGTGGGCAGACCTCCGTTCGTCAATGTCGAGCGGTTGGACGAAAAAGGGACGCCGAGTGAGGATCGCCGCGGAAAGCGATTCTCGCAAGGCGACAAGCCATCGGCAGCGCGCGATGCAAATCACGCGCTG
>SXUJ01000096.1 GCA_005790565.1 Planctomycetia bacterium | reverse complement strand
GACCCTGGATCGGCCCTGCATCGGAACGCCTCCCCGATCAGGGCCTTTGAGGAGAGACAGGCCTCGCGGCACGCAATTCCGCGAGGCCTGTCGTTTTTCTACCGCTGCAGAATCGGTACCGATCTCAATCCGCGAGTTCTTGATCGATGGGCGGAGCTTCCGGAAAATCAATCTCCGTTTCATGCACGTGATTGAAGAGATTGGTGAAGGTCATGATGGTGATACATGCGATCACTTCGATCACGGCACGATCGTCGTACCCCGCACGCCGGAACTCGGAGAGTTCTTCATCCGTCACGAACCCGTCCGATTCGAGAATGATCGCGGTGAAGTCAAGCAATGCTTGCTGCTTTTCATCGCCGCCTTCACCAGTCCGAGCCGCCATGGCCGCCTCGGCGCTGAGACCAGCCTTCGCGCCAAGCATCGTGTGCGCGGCGAGACAGTAATCACAATCGCGAATCTCACTCACGAAAAGCATGACCAGTTCACGCTCGAGCGCGGTGAGCGCGCCGCCCTCCGCGAGGCCTTTGCTGAACGCGAGATATCCTTCGAAGAGCCGCGGATGCGCAGCAAGTCCCTTGAAGATATTGATCGGTGCGCTCGCGAGCGTTTGGGCGACGACGCCTGTGGTGGACGATGGTTCGGCAACTTGAAGTCGGGGCATAATGAGTCTCAGAGTCGGATGGTCTTGGAGGGTCGGTCGGGTTTGCTTGCGACGCGCGATCGCGTCAAGACGGAGCGGACGGGTTCGTCCTTTGCAGGCCGGCGCCAATCAGTAGGGTTCGAAAGTTCTCGCCAAACACGAAGTTTTCCTCGGGGAACTTCATGCCTGCGCGATTTTGATCGAGATGACTGAACATCATCTCGATACGGCCAATCCGCGTCCATTTCCCGTCGCGGTGGTCGAGTCGCTCAATGGTGCCGATGGTGTTCGCGCCGCCGTCGTCCACGCGATCAATCATGGCGTCGTAGCGAATGCACTGACCTGGCAGCACATCGGACTCGATGACGGCCGAGCCAATCTTGGCGAGCACGACCTTCTCTTCGAAGTTTCGCGTCGCGCCGACGAGGATTCCTGCGGTCTGCGCCATGCCCTCGATAATGAGCGAGTTCGGCATCACGGGAAATGCTTCGCGCTGAGGCTCGCGCGCGAAGTGATCGTGCAAGTGCTCCTCGGCCAACGACACATTCTTCACGGCGACGAGGCGTCGACCAGGTTCATGGAGCACAACTCGGTCAATCCACATCCAACGCATGCGAGGCGCAGTTCTTCGAGGTGGTGATCAGGCGGAAAGTTTCTTCTCAACGAAGTCGCAGAGACTCTTCACCGTGAACAACGAGGAGAGTTTGGTGACTTGTGGATCGTTCGCGAAATCACCGAGCGAGATGTGCGGCATACGGTCGCGAAGCAACTGCATACCGGCCTCGGTCACCTTGCCGCCAACAACCAATCCCGGATCGGTCATCAGGTTTTCAGGAAAGAGCTCGCCCTGTTGGACCTTGAACGGCTTGGCCGGCGTCGCGAATTTCTTCTCCAGGCGGTACACAATGTCGAGGTAATCGATGCTCTCTGCACCGAGGTCGCCTGCGAGGGTTGCGTCTGGAGTGACATCGGAATCGTCCACGCCAAGGGCGTCAACGAGCACTTCGGTCACATGCTTCTCAATATCTGCTCGATTCATGGTCATATCGGTCTCCGCGGACTCACCCGTCAATCGCGGGTCATTCACTCGTCTGAAGGGGGCGCAGTATAAGGCGACCGGACACCGCTGTTTCTGACTTGGAATCCCCTTCTTTCGGCTCCTCTGCCAGTCGGATGACTGTCCCGAGCGCTTTGAATGTCGCGCGACCGTCATCGCCAACCTTCTCAAGAGTGACTTCGACTCGAAGAGTCTCCCCTGGTCGGACAAAGGATCCAGAGCGGAGCGCCTTCACTTCCCCGAGGACCATACGAGGTAAACCGCGCTTCTCGAGCACCGCACGCGCGGCCTGCGTCAGTGCCTCGATCATGAACACGCCGGGCAGGACAGGAAAACCAGGAAAGTGATCGGCGAGGTACTCCTCCGCCGCGGTCACATTCTTGACGGCAACGGCGGCATTCTCATCGAGGGACAGGAAGCGATCCACAAGGACGAATTTCATGCGTCCGGAATCCTATCGGCTCCACAGGATATTGCTCACAACCACCGCGAATCGCCGATGTTTCGCGACTATGGCTAGGTCCAAGGCGCCGTCTGTTTCGGTTCTCGCAGAAGACGAGACTCCCCTCCCAATTCCCGAACACATTCGCAAGAAGATCCTCTGGGTCGCCGCGACGGCCGGGTGGGTTGTGCTCGTCGTGAGCCTCGCGAGTTTTCAATCCGCCGATTGGCCGACCCATGTCGTGGCGAATCCGACGGATCCACCAGTCAATCTCTGCGGTCGCTTTGGCGCCGCCCTTGCGTACTGGGGCTACCACTCGCTTGGATTCGGCGTGTGGGTTCCGGTCCTCTTCCTCGGCACCTGGCTTGGCTTTGCGGCGGCAAGTCGCGAGATGACGCACGCGGGGACGCGCGCGCTTGGCACACTCATCATGATGCTTGCCGTCGGAACGCTGCACGCGCAGTGGTTTCCGAATCTCGGCACGCTTGGCGGCGCCGCGGCCGGCTTGATTCCGACCTTTTTCACCGTCGAACTCGGCGCACGATTCGGTCCGGTCGGCGCATCACTGCTCTACCTGACAGCGCTGCTGCTCGGCGCGGTCGTCACCGCAGATCAACTGGTCGCACGCATTCCCGACGCCGTGCGGAGCGCGCTCTCGTTCCTCGCGCCCGTGTATCGAGCAGACTGGAGTGGACATTTCGACGCCATCAAATTGCGCTTGGCTGGATTGTTCCCGCAGCCCCAGACTGCGGGCGTCCCCTCGCCGAGTACGGTTAGACCCGTGCGCAGTCGCATGAGCGCACTCACGACTCCGGTGCTTGCACAGACTTCCCCCGCCATCGCTGACCTTGATGAAGAGGATGCGGAGCAGATTGCGCAAAGTACGCAGGACGCATGCGAAGAGACCGAACCCAAACCCGCAACTTCCTCCTCGCGCGTCGAAACTGAATCGGAGAAGCGCGCGCCACTGAGCGACGACGAAATCCGATCACGCATCAGCATGTTGCCTGTGAAGATCGCTTCGCACACCGAACAAGCGCCACTGCGCGACGAGGACATTCCGCGCACCGTCGATTACTCCGGCTACCAGTTCCCAACACTCGAACTCCTCGAAGAAGCAGAGGGCAACTACTCCGCCAAGCTCGAAAGCTTCGTGCGCGATCAAGCCACGGTGCTCATCAACGCCCTGCGCGAGTACAAGATCGAAGGCGAAATCACGCAGATCGAGAGCGGTCCCGTCGTCACGGTGTACTCGGTCGAACTCGCGCCGGGCACACTCGTGTCCAAACTCGAACGAGTTTCGCTTGACATCGCCCGCTCTCTCCGCGCCCCGAACATTCGCATCATTCCCAACATGGTGGGCCGAACCGCCGTGGGAATTGAAGTGCCCAACCAGCAAAAGGAAAAGGTGCGGCTCAAGGAGCTCATGTCAAGCGGACACGCCGCAGGGATGACGCTTCCGATGTTCCTTGGAAAGGACAGCGCCGGCGAGCCACTGGTGCTCGACCTCGTGAAAATGCCACACATGCTCATCGCAGGAACCACAGGCTCCGGCAAGAGCGTCTGCATGAACACAATCATCATGAGTTGGCTCTACACGAAGCGACCAGATGAATTGAAGCTCGTGCTCGTCGATCCGAAAATGGTGGAGATGGCGCAGTTCAGCGAAGTGCCGCACCTCGCGTGCCCCGTCATCACCGAAATGTCGAAGGCTGCAGCCGTGCTTGAATGGGCTGTGCAGAAGATGGATGAGCGATACGAACTCCTGAAGGAAGTCGGTGTCCAGAACATCTCGTCGTTCAACGGGCTCGGTGAGGAGGAACTCAAGACACGAGTCAGCCCTGCGGATGATCTTGAGTGGGCGAAGTTCCCCAAGAAGATGCACTACATGGTGTTCGTCATTGACGAACTTGCGGACCTCATGTTGACCAACAAAGAGGTCGAACACTCCATCGTTCGAATCGCACAGAAGGCGCGCGCGGTCGGCATTCACCTCGTGCTCGCGACGCAACGACCACAAGCGTCGGTCGTGACGGGCCTCATCAAGTCGAATATGCCCTGTCGCATCGGCTTCAAAGTCGCCTCGAGCATGGACAGCCGCATCGTCCTCGACCAGAAGGGCGACGAACTCCTGCTCGGTCAAGGTGACATGCTCGTCGTGACGCCAAGCCAGACGGAGGCTCGTCGTTGTCAGGGCACCCTTGTCACGGATGGAGAAACCCGAAAAGTCGCGCGCTTCCTCCGAGATGTTGCGATGCCAAGCTTCGAGCGTCAACTCATGACGCTGCGAGCGATTTCGAAGTCGCCCGACGGTGAGGGCGAACCGGATGCGAGTAACCCCGACGCCGATCGCGATCCCCTCTTCGACAAGGCCGTGGATGTCATGATCGACTCAGGTCGCGGAAGTGTCTCGCTCTTGCAGCGCCGCCTCGCCATCGGCTATGGCCGCGCATCGCGACTCGTCGATCAGATGGGTGCCGCTGGAATCCTCAGCGATCACAAGGGATCCGTGGCACGAGAAGTCTTGATCTCGATCGACGATTGGCAGCGCATGAAGTCGATGCGAGACGCGGGCGAACGAGAAGGAACCGTCTTTGCGACTGAACGCGACACGACGATGCTGAGCGCAAGCAGCACTCGCGCTGTCAGCGCGAACAGTTCGTTCACCCCCTCGGTGTCGAGTGAGACGAACAGCGAGGAAGGCGCCCATTGGGCCGATGACATCAACGACGATGATGATTGATCGATCGTCATGCTGCATCGAGCGCGGGAACTCCATCGGCGCCGGCTCAGTTGGATGACATTTCCTGCGCACCGTCGGGGATGCACTCATGGCGAAGTTCTTTCCGTCCACGGCTGATCCAACCGCCCCTCACGGCGAACTTGTCTTCCGCGCCCAACTCGAAGCAGCACTCAAAGACGCGGATGTCGAGGTTTACTGCGGACTGACATTCTCCGTGCCGCAACGGGCAACGACTCGCGAGATTGATTTTCTCCTCGTCGATGATCGGCGCGGTTGGCTCTCGATCGAAGTCAAGGGTGGACCGTACGGATACGACGCCCCGAGCGGTCGGTGGGGTTGGTTCCGACAGAACGGATTCAGCGCGGACAAGAAGGGCGCGTACGAGCAATCGCTGTCTGCGACGCACACGCTCATGCGCTCACTCACCAAGCGATTCGGCTGGAACGAGGGGGAACCACGCATTCGTTTCCGAGCGCTCGTCGCCTTACCTGAGTCTGATCCGGTGGCGTTTCCTGTTGGCATGGGCTTGGACGATTTCATCTGTGCGCGCACCGCGATCAATCCAACGACACTGAGCGAAACGATCGAATCACAGCTGGCGAGTTTGTCGAAACGATTTCCAGAACTCACGGCGGGGCACGCCAACACGGTGAGTGCGGTCCGCCGCGCATGGCTCCGCCCCCACGCGGTGCCGCGCATTCGTATCGTTGCGGAGATCGAACGCGACCGATCGCTCGAAGGACCGCTCGTGAGTCCGGCGTTGCATGTCATCGATGCCGCTCGCGACATGCGTCGGGTCTTGGTGGAAGGCGCTGCGGGAACAGGCAAGACATTTGCAGCCGTGCGCCGCGCGCTTCGCGAACGCGCGCGCCTCTCCGGCCTGCTGCCGTCTCGCGCTCCGCGGGTACTGGTCACCTGTTACAACCGATTTCTTGCCGAGCGCATTTCGCGCAAGATGCTCCCTGGCGAAACAAACATCTCGTGCGTGCACTTCCATCAACTCGCCGAGGAAGTGCTCCAAGCCTGCTCTGCGCATGACTCACTCGCGCAACTCGAAGGCACTGCCAAGTACGACGCGATGGAGGCGCAACTCACCGCACTCGTTGAGAGCAATGCCGGCGCGATCCCGAAGTTCGACGCGCTCGTGATTGACGAGGCGCAGGACTTCAAACCTGCGTGGATCGATTGTCTCCTCCGCGGATTTCTTGCGCCGGAAGGAAGCGCGTGCGCATTCCGAGATAGCGCCCAGGGCATCTATGAGCACGAAGACCCAGCATTCCTGCGGAGTCGGTTCGGCGAGCCACTCCTCCTGACGCGCAATCTCCGCAACACCCGACCGATCGCCATCTTCCTCGAGCGGTTCGGCGTGACACCTCGGTGCGAGGACGCGCTTCCCCATGAATCTCGCGAGGGACGCGAACCGCGTATCGCCCGCTACGCCGTCCAAGCCGGTGGCGCTGACCCGCAGTTGCAACTCCTCGACCAGTTTCTCACCGAGTTGCTCTCGTCAGAGGATGTTCGGCCTCGCGACATCGTCTTGCTGAGTCCGTTCCGCCGTGAACGGACCTGTTTGGGAAGTGTCACGGCGCTGTGCGGCATGGGACTCATGCGCGCGAGTGACTACCCGATCGATCGAGATCCGGACGAGTTCCTCCGGTACGAAACGCTGCACACCTTCAAGGGAGCGGAGAGTCCCGTGATCATTCTGCATGATGTGCATGGGAGCGGCGTCAATGTCAATTCGCGCGCGCTCTACACCGCATGCTCGCGCGCCACCAACGCGTTGTTCGTCCTGCATCGCGACGACTTCGAATTCCCGAGCGCGTGAGCGCCAAACGGAACGAACTTAGTCGCCGATGTCTTCCGCCCAGAGATCGGGCTTCTCCCGAATCATGCGCTCCATGAGCGCAACGCATCGCGGGTCATCGAGCACAAGTGCGATCACGCCCGTTTCTTTGAACCAATGTTCCGCCCCCATATAGGTGCGATGCTCTCCAATCACCACCCGCGGAATCTTGTGCAGGATCGTCGTGCCTGTGCACATGGGGCATGGCGAAAGCGTGGAGACAAGTGTGAGCTTCTTCCAATCGCGACGACGACCGGCATTCCGAATGCAGTCCACTTCAGCATGGGCCGTCGGATCACCACTTTGGACGCGCTGATTGTGTCCCCGAGCGACGATGATGCCCGCTTCGTTCATCAGCACACTCCCAATCGGAATGCCGCCCTCGCGCCAACCCTTCTCCGCCTGCTCGATGGCGGCGTCGAGTCCGAGACGCGCGTGATCGGGATCAATGTGCATGTGAATCATTGTAGGGAGACGACCTTCGGGGACTCCGATTGCATGAAAAGTTCGCGCAACCCAGACTCAAGCGTTGTGCGCGGCGCGAACGCGAGCAACTCCTTAGCGCGGCTGATGACTGCGACGCTCTCGTGGACATCGCCCACGCGTGGCGGCCCGAACTCGACGCAGGTTGTGCAGTTCGCGAGGCGCGCGGCGGTCCGGGCGAGCGTGGCGATACTTGTCGAAACTCCGGTCCCGATGTTGATCGCGCTTCCGGCGAACTGCAACGGAGATGCCACCGCGCTCACGACAGCCGCTGCGACATCGCGCACATGCACGAAATCACGAGTCTGCGTCCCGTCGCCGAAGATTTGCACAGACTCCTTCCGACGAAGTCGCTCCACGAATCGAGGAATCGCTGCGGAGTACGAACCCTCGGCCACCTGCCGTGGCCCGTAGACATTGAAAAGGCGAAGCGCGAGGGCGTCGCAACCGCTTGTCGCGCAGAGATCCCGCAGCACTCCTTCGCCCGCACACTTCGTTTCTGCATACGGCGAGGTTGGCGCGAAGGAAGCTGGTTCCGAGTGTGGCCCTGGCCGATCTCCATAGACCGCCGCGCTTGAAGCAAGGAGCATGTGATGCGCACCTCTCGCGGCAGCCTCGGCCACCCGCTTCGTGCCATCGAGATTGACCGAGAAATAGTGCGCGCGATCCTGAAAGCTCGCCGCCACCGAGGTGAGTGCGGCGAGGTGCACGATTACACCGCAGCCCGCAGCAGCGCTCGCGACATCCACCGCGTCACACACAGTCCCTTCGAAGACTTCGAGCGCGGCGTTTGGCGCGGGCAGATTCGCGCGGCTGCCCGACGAGAAATCATCGAGGACGCGAACGCGATGCCCCGCGGCAAGCAACGCTTCACAGACATGACTTCCAATGAACCCCGCACCACCGGTCACCAGCACGCGAGCATCATTCATGCTTGGACCGCCGACCTGCGAACGAAGTTCCCATGAGGACGCTGATGAATCCGATGCCTCCATGCGCCCAGGGCATCCACGACGGCATGTCCGTCCACTTGCCGCCGTCCATGAAACTCATGTCTTTGGTTGGGAATTCCGGTCGACCTTCAAGGTCCCGTGGCGCACTCTGCACCGACCACGCCACCACAAGGCTCACGATCACGACGATGAATGCCAACAAGATTCCCGCGCGCTTTCGACCGATCATGGTCGCAACAGCGCCGCCAATGAATCCCGCCACCAAACAGATGCCGATGTCCAATGCCAGCCAAAGCGTCGAGGGTTGCCAAGACTGAAGCTCGTACACCGACTCCCGTGGCAGTGCAAGAAATGCGACGGTGAAGGCGACCATCACGATGATCATCATCGCGGCGTAGCCAAGGAGAAGTGCGATTGGCACCCGAAAGCAAGTTCCTAGACATCCCATAGTGGAGACATCGTACCGAGGCGTGGAATCGAGCCAAAAATGAACCCGCGAGGCTGCGGCGTGCGCAACCTCGCGGGTGGAAAGACTTCAACCGACGATCAAGCCTTGAATGTGGCCTTGAAATCGCGCATCGCCTTCAGGTAGGCGTCTTCGCTGCCCTTGAAGGAGCGCTTCTCCACGAGTTGGTCGCGAAGTGCCTTCGCCGGACCTTGGAAGTACTCGAGCAGGCCTGCCTCAAAGCGCGGCACGGCCGGAACGGGGACATCATCGAGAATGCCCTTGGATCCCGCGAAAATCGAAATGCACTGGTCCACAACATCAAACGGTGTGTACTGGCCCTGCTTGAGCAATTCAACCATGCGCGCACCGCGATCAAGCTGCCGCTGAGAAGCTGGGTCGAGTTCCGTTCCGAGCTGCGCGAATGCTTCGAGTTCGCGGGCGGCCGCGAGCGTGGCTTT
>SXUJ01000095.1 GCA_005790565.1 Planctomycetia bacterium | reverse complement strand
TCAAGGACACCAGTTCGGTTGCGCTGAATCCTGTCATCAAGTTCACGACGCTCTTTGGCCTTCTCGCCGTCGAGATCGCGATCGCTATGCAGGATCATCCAGCGAAGATTTGGATTGGCCTCGGCTGCTCCGCCATCGCACTCGTCTTCGTGTGGAGCAGCTTCTACTCGATGCGCATTCCGTCAGACGCGAAGGGCTGATTCCACCCACACTACATGAATCGAGGGTCGCTCTCTCCGGAGAGCGACCCTTTTTCTTGGCATGCAGCCTTGGTCACGCATCCATCCCAATGCCGTGCGCCCCCAGCATGTCGAGGAACTTTCGGCTCGGTGGTGCTTGCGCATCCACTTGGCCACCATCTGGATGCGCGAAGGAAAGTTTCCATGCATGAAGCCCGAGTGGCGGTTCCTCTGCCTTGGACAGCGGGAGCAACTTTTCGAACGACGCGTAAATCGGATCGCCCTCGATCGGCGCGCCGAGGCTCGCGAAGTGGGCACGCAACTGATGCAGCCTCCCAGTGACCGGTTCGCACTCAATCAACATTGCCCGCGCTGTCCGAGCGAGTACACGCCAGCGACTCGAGGCGGGCTTCCCGTGCGCGTCTACCACGCTCACGAGTCGTCCCTGCACCCGTTTCTCTGCGAGCGGTCGATCACAAGATCCGACTTGCCCAACCTCACCGAGCTTTCGGGAGAGTCGAACGATCGCGAGGTAGCTCTTTCTGACGCGATGCGCCTCCCACTCGAGACGGAGGAAGTCATAGGCATCCCGATCGAGTGCACAGCAAAGACAACCGCTGGTCATGCGGTCTAACCGATGCAGCATGCCGTAGTCCCGCGCTTCGCCCAGTGGCGAAAGTTGCTTTGCACGCGTTGCAAAGAGTGCGTTGAGGACGCTATCCGCCGCGTGGCCGCGACCTGGTTCGCTCACCACTCCCGGCGCCTTGTCCACAACAATCACCCGCGCATCTTCGTGCACGATTCCGAGTCGCATCTTGGAATTGGGAATCGGAATCGGCATGCCAGCACGCTGTTGGACGAACCTCACTCAACGACCACGCTCGGGCCATGATCGACGAACTCAGCTCAATCAGGCTTGGAACGGCGCAATAGAAAGGGGCGGGACTCGTGCCTCGCACGCGTCCCGCCCGTCATCAAGCGTCGTTGGGGTCGTTCGGATCACTCAGCCGTGTCCGCCCGCATCGTGCCCAGCAATCGCTGGGGCGCTCGGTGGGGCGATGGGTGCGGCACCTCCGCGACTAGCACCCGTCGAGCGATGCCATGCTTTGCGGTTGGGATCGATGCCATGCGGGAACCCGTTCACATCGTAGTAGGGATCTGCGTAGCCACCTTCGTAACTTCCGCCCCAGTAATTGGGCAGGTCGTTGTCGGGTGAACTCGAGGACGGCTCGATGTAGTTGCTCTGACCGTTGTTTTCTGTCGACGGATTGAACTGGCTCGGCCGCCAGCTGTAGTCATTGCCATCGGTGATGATTGGATGCTCGTCCCACGCGAGTTGCAGGCGTCGAGCAGCCGCAACGTTCGCATCTTCGAGGGCTTGCGCCGCGGCATCAGTCTTGGCGCGGAGCGCCGCCTCTTGCGCGAGCCGCGCGTTGCGCTGGTCCGCTTGCGAGTTTGCGGCCCAAGCATAGTACGCGTCGAGTTGGCCCTTGCTTTGAAGGAACGCGAGTCCCTGTCCGGCAGTCGCAAGTGCCGCCTGATACTTCGCGAAGGCGTCCTGCGCAAGGGTGGTCTGCGCGCCGACTTCGCGCGCAAGCGTTGCAATGTCCGTTGCGGAACTCCCGGATGCCCCCGCGAGTTGCGCCTGCCGAAGCGCGACTTGGTACGCCTGCATGAAGGTCAAGCCTGGATTACTGGGTGCGCCGAATGTCTGCTTGCCAAACTCGGCGGTGAGGTTCACGCTTGCCAAGTATCCCTTGATGAGTTCGATGCGCTTGTTCGCATCGCGCGCGCCTTCGCCAGAGGTGTTGGTCACGGATGCGAGGGCGTTGTATTCCGCTTGAAGATTGGCAAGTGGCGCGGAGAGCGCGGTGCCGCTCTGCTGCAGCGCAGGGTGCGTCAGGGGAGCGGGTGCGAGAGGGGATGCGAGGGTGCTAGCAGCGATCAGAAGCGAAATCATCACTTGGGAAACCTCCAATGGGCTGAGAGTGTAACAAGTGAGCAGCGGAGAAGTGCGCCGCAAGCGCGCGCGATAGCATCGCTTCCATGCATGGTGTGAACTCCTCTCTCCGACCCTTTGGCGCGACAATCTTTGCTGAAATGACACGGTTGGCACTCGCGCATGATGCGGTCAATCTCGGGCAGGGCGCGCCGGACTTCGACGGTCCTGAGTTTGTGAAAGAGGCGGCAATCCGAGCCATTCGTGATGGTCGCGGACAGTACGCGCGAATGACCGGGTTGCCCGAGCTAAACGGTGCAATCGCAGAACGCTTTGAGAAAACCACCGGTATCGAGATCGCGCCCGAAACGCAAACCGTGGTGACCTGTGGATGCACAGAAGCGATCGTCGACGCCATGCTCGGATTGCTTGAAGCCGGCGACGAAGTCATTCTCTTCGAGCCCTTCTACGACAGCTATCCCGCCGCGGTTGCAATGGCGTCTGGTATTGCGAAGGTCGTCACGCTGCAAGCGCCGCACTTCCGCATTGAAGAGTCTGCCCTGCGATCGGCGGTCACCGCGCGAACCAAGATCATCCTTGTGAACACGCCGCACAATCCCAGCGGACACATGCTCGACGATGACGAACGACAGCTCATCGCCAGGGTCGCGAATGAATGCAATCTCATCGTGCTGAGTGATGAGGTGTACGAAGAACTCTATTACGCGAAACCACACCGCTCGCTGGCGCTGGAAGATGGGCTGCGAGAGCGCACCGTTGTGCTGTCGAGCTTGGGAAAGTCATTCTCGTTCACGGGATGGAAAATCGGGTGGGCCATTGGACCTGCCGCGCTCGTCGCGGCCATCCGCGCAGCGCATCAATTCACCACCTTCTGCGCACCCACGCCGCTGCAGGTTGCCGCAGCAACCGCACTGCGCGCGCCGGATTCCTACTTCACGGACTTTCGATGCGAGTACAAACGGAAACGAGATCTGCTCGCCGAAGGACTGCGACAATGCGGACTCGCGCCGATCGTGCCCGAGGGGAGTTACTTCATCCTCGCGGACCACGAAAGGTTTGGGTTCCAAGATGACTTTGCCTTCTGCCGTTTTCTCGTGGAAAAAGTTGGTGTCGCCGCGATTCCGCCCGGCGCGTTCTACAAAAACAAGCAACATGCGCGAACCCTCGCGCGCTTTGCGTTCTGTAAGCGGGAAGACACGCTCGGCGCTGCGCTCGATCGGCTTCAACGACTTCCGGAGTGCGCGAGGCACTACAGGAGCACCGCGCGCGAGGCATGAAAAGCAGCGAGGCGCGTCACGCGGACGCGCCTCGTTGGAGATTCTTGAGCAAGTACAACTGCAGATCGTGCCGCGCGAAGGATCAGCCCGTAATCGTGTCAACGCGAACGCTGAGGTACGACTGACGGTGACCGATCGTCTTGCGGTATCCCTTTCGGCGCTTGTACTTCACGGAGCGAACCTTTTCGCCATCGTTCTCACCGAGGACGGTGACGGTGACGCTCGCGCCTGCGATGTAGGGAAGACCAAGCTTGGCAGCGGTGTTTCCATCACCGATGGCAAGAACCTTGTCGAGGGTGAGGACGGCGCCGTCCTCGGCTTCGCGGAGGTCGATGTCGATGACATCGCCCTTGGAGAGTTTGATCTGAGTGCCGGAGTCTTCGATGATCGCGTACATGGGAAATCCTTAGGCGCCCAGTGAAGTCGGGCGGGTCGTCAATTCTATCAGAACGATTGACGATTGCGCCTACCCCAATGGAGCAATCCGCAAAAAAGGCCACCGCCCCTGTGCGGGGCGGTGGTAAGCGGCTGCAGTGGTGTCGTAAGCCGAGTTCTGGAGCTAGGGGGTACCTAGCGTGGCAGCCATTTCTCTCGCCCAAGTGTTGCCACTTGGGTCTAGCACGCGACCCGCTTCACACCCACGGACCATGGGAACCCCGACGAATCGGGGCGGAAGCTGCTTGCGCTTGCACGAGGTGGGGTTTGCCTTGCCTTGCCCGTCGCCGGCCAAGCGGTGCGCTCTTACCGCACCTTTGCACCCTTACCAAGTTCTTTCGAACCTTGGCGGTTTGTTTTCTGTGGCACTGTCCCTGACCCGCAGCCGGGGCCGGTGGGAGTTACCCACCACCATGTCCTACCGTGCTCGGACTTTCCTCTCGTCAAC
>SXUJ01000094.1 GCA_005790565.1 Planctomycetia bacterium | reverse complement strand
GTCCGCTTCGCCCGATGGAAAGCAGATTGCCTTTGCTTCGAACCGAAACGGCAACTGGGACATCTTCGTGATGAGCGTCGACGGAGGACCTCCCACACAGGTCACGAGCGATGCGGATGACGAAGTACAACCCACGTGGGCTCCCGATAGCCGTCGCCTCGGTTTCAGTCGTAAGAACGGCCGAACCGAGACCTGGGAGATTTGGATCGTGGACACTTCGGCACCCGCCGCGCGGACATTCGTGTGCGAAGGATTCCTTCCTCGCTGGTCGCCCGAGGCCACGCAAGATCGCCTGTTGTTTCAGCGTGCGCGTCAACGAGGGTCTCGTTTGTATGGGCTCTGGACGATCGAACTCGAGCGCGGCGAAGGCAAGAATCCAACCGAGATTGTCAGCGCGAAAAACGCGGCGGTCCTGCAGCCAAACTGGTCACCCGACGGCGAACAAATCGTCTTCACGACGGTCGTAAACCCAGATGGCAATAGTGAGTGGCCAACGCAATCCGACATTTGGACGGTGTATCGAGATGGGACGAATCGCGTGAGCCTTACAAACAGTCGATTCCGCAACATGCAACCAGCGTGGGGGGTGGATGGGCGCGTGTACTTCGTGAGTAACCGAGGCGGCGTCGAGAACATCTGGTCCGTTGCTGCTCGAACGAACCTGCCTGCGCCCGGGCTTTCCACCATCGCGCAACAGCCTGCGCTCGCGCCGACCGTTGTCGCTCCGACGACGGCAGCGACAGGGTTTGCTCCGGCTCTGGCGGATCCGCTCGCGGGTGTCGCCGAGGAGGCGGGAGTGGATCCAGCTGACCCGACTATGCCGTGACACACAGTCGATACTCACCCATGGATTGGGATTTCTCGCGCATGGAGGCGCACACAATGCAGACCTATTCGAGCACGACTACTCGCCACTCGCTTCGCACGATCACCGCAGCAGTTTTCGGCGCGCTTGCCCTGTTGAACATCGGAGGGTGCGCCGCGCCCCGATTGTCGAACCCCATCATCCTGCAGAGCCCGTATCCGGAGGAGCGCGTGTGGGCGGTTGTTCCGTTTGGAAATGAATCGGGCGTGAGCATTGTAGATGGCGCGGCCGTCGCGGATCGATTCGTTGAAGAGGTTGAGGGCGTCGATGGACTCCGATGCCTTCCTGTGAATCGAACCATTGCCGCCATGAAGTCGCTCGGGATGACGGGAGTCTTCGATCGTCAGCAGGCATGCACACTCATGCGCACGCTCCAAGCGGATGGACTTGTGCTCGGAATCGTTACGACCTACGACCCCTACAAGCCGCTTCGCCTCGGCATCGCGATTGAATTGATCTCCGGTTCACCAGAGGACAATCGTCGCCCGATCGACTTGCGGGAACTGACCATGCCCACCAGTGAATCCGTGGGCGCCGACACTCCAAGCACGCGCGTGGCGATGTCGCAAGCCTCGCGCCTCTTCGACGCCCGAGGGCACGATACGATGGCTGAGCTTGACGTTTACACACTTGGGCGAACGGAACAGGACGGCGCGTTCGGAAATCGCGCGTACGAAACGCGGATGGACCTGTTCGCGCGGTTCGCCTCCTTCGTGCTCATTCGAGACCTCCTTCATGAGGAGGGGTTCCGATTGAATCCCGTGCTTGCGACGGAAGAAACAGACTGAGCAACCGCGCCGCAGGAGCGCTCACCAAAGGGTCAACATGACCTAATCTGAGTGCCACACGGCGGTTTCAGCGCTAAATCGAGACATTGCAGCGGGATACGCCGAGAAATCGGAATTTGTTCCTTGCCATCTGAGTCGGCCGATCCCTACTATCGGTCTCGTTTGAAATGGTTTTCGGTCTCAATGATTCTCAGTCATATGACCGAAAAGCGTCAAACAGTCCGGCCTGAGATAGCCGATATCGATGTTCACAAACGAAGGATCGCACGCAAGGTCGAGCTTGGCTGCGCGGTGCGCTCGAGAGGTTACCTGCCATGAATGAGAATCTTCCGATCGTCGACCGCTTCCTGAGTTACCTCACGGACGAGCGTCACTTCAGCCCCTACACCTCGCGCTGCTACGGCCTTGATCTCCGGCAGTTTGTTGAGCATCTGTCGGACTCGACCGGCGTCCAGTTCAACCAAGCCGCCGAGAAACTCGCGTTCGAGCGATCGACGGTGGATGCGAAGACGCTCACGGGAATGATCCTGCAACTCGATGTGGAAAGAGTGCGAGGCTTCCTGGCAAAGCTGAGCGAAGCGAAGTACTCGCCCGCGACCATGGCGCGGAAGATTGCAACGCTTCGATCGTTTCACAAGTGGATGGAGAAGCGTGGGATTGTTGCAAGTAATCCGATGGCACTCATCCGAACTCCCAAGCAAGCGCGCCGGCTTCCCAAGGCCATCACCGTTGACGAAGTGGAGCGGCTGCTCAGCGCACCAGACGATCGTGAGCTTCTCGGCGCGCGTGACCGTGCCATCCTCGAGACGCTTTACTCCACTGGTATCCGCGTGAGCGAAGTCGTCGCAATCAATCGCGGCGATCTGCGCGAGTCGGAAGAGTGCATCGTGATCAAGGGGAAGGGCCGCCGTGAGCGCGTCGTTCCGCTGGGACTTCCGGCGCTGCGTTCCTTGCGGCATTACCTCGACATGCTCGATTCGGAAATGCGAGTCGCTGGCATCCGCACGGAAGATGTTGCGCCTCTCTTTGTCAACAAGCACGGGTCACGGCTTTCGAGTCGCTCCGTCCGCCGCAAGGTCGCGAAGTATTTGACGAAGGTGGGGCTCGATCCAGACATCAGCCCACACACCATCCGCCACAGCTTTGCGACGCACCTCCTTTCGAACGGCGCTGACCTGCGTCAGGTGCAGGAGTTGTTGGGGCATCAATCGCTCTCGTCAACTCAGGTCTACACCCATCTCGCGCAGTCGCGTATGCGGCAGTCCTACGACAAGGCGCATCCGCGGGCTGAAGCAAGCTGACTTCCGAGCACGCCATCCTCGCCATGCAGTACGCCATTCTTATGTCGCTCCTCTCGGCAGCATTGTTGCTTCCTGCGTGTTCCGCGCACAGGAAGCATCGGGAGACGACACTCGCGGGTGTGGATGGAAGTAGCGCGAACAATCCAGACTGCGTGGTTGGCGTCTGGATGAGCGATCAGGACGGTGCGAAGTTGACGATTTCAGATGCGGGTCTCTTTGCGCTTGAGCGGGGAGCAGTGCGCACGATTGGCACTTGGAAGTTGGACGCGGTTGACGGCGGCTCGCGGCTCTCCCTTGCGAATGTCCACCTGTCGAGCATTTGTCCAGATCAAGAAGGCATTTACTTGGTCGAAGTTGTTCGTGACACGATGCGATTGGCGATCGTGAAGGACGAATGCACGGGGCGAGAGGAATTGATGAGTTGGCCGTGGACACGCAAGAGCGTGGAGGCGAACCTCGACGCGAATCTTGATCATGCCAGTCCCTGAGCGTTTGCAATTCGATGCTCGGCTCGGCGACTGCATTGACCTGCTCCCTACGGTTCCATCGGCGAGCGTTGACTTTGTGTATCTCGACCCGCCGTTCAACACGGGGCGCACGCACCGAGGTGCGCGGGGCGCATTCCGTGACACCTTCGATGGAGTCGCCGCGTATCTTGCCTTTCTCCACCCCAGGATCGAACTGTCAAGGCGCGTGCTGAAACCAACCGGCAGTTTGCTCGTTCACTGCGATTGGCGAGTTTCCCATCGTGTTCGGATTCTGCTTGACGAAGTCTTTGGGAGCGAGCGGTTTCTCAATCACCTCATCTGGCAGTATGGACTGGGGGGTTCAAGTCCGCGTTGTTTCGCGCGCAAACACGACGACTTGCTCTGGTACGCAAAGGGGGATGCGTGGCACTTCACGCCTCCGCGAGTCCCCGCGCTGAGTCGGCGTATGGCGGGGATGACGAAGAAGGCGACGGATGTACTTGACATTCCGTCGATCAACAACATGTCGAAGGAGCGTTG
>SXUJ01000093.1 GCA_005790565.1 Planctomycetia bacterium | reverse complement strand
GTCGAGAGCTATCAGGTGGCGAACGCACTCACTCTCGTGATTGCGCAGCGCCTCGTTCGCGTGCTGTGCGGCACCTGTCGCAAAGCGGTCACGCCGACACCTGCGCAGCAGATGCGGATGGGGAAGTCCGTCCATGGCGTCGCGCAGATCTACGCGCCTCAGGGATGTGCGTACTGCCTCGACACGGGCTTTTACGGACGTCGTGCGATCTTCGAAATGGTTGAATTCAATGACAACCTTCGCGATGTGATCCTCAAGAAGCCGACGATTGCACAGATTCGAGAATCACTCTCGGGAAGCCTCTTCACAACGCTGCAGTCGTATGGCTTCCAACTCGTGGGGAACGGGCTGACCAGCTTTGACGAAATCGAAAGGGTGTCGGGCACCGATTGAGCGCCACCTGCCCATTCGCGATCCTCGGGCTCGCGCCGAAGTATGACCTCCATGCAGAGGACATTCGTCGAGCGTGGATGCGCAAGTTGGCGGTCGCGCATCCCGACGCGGGAGGGGAAGTACCCCACGCCACCATTCTCAATGACGCGTTCAAAGCGCTCTCGGATCCGTTGACGCGCGCCGAGGCATTGCTCTGCGCAATGCGAGCGCCTACGAGTGATGGCCGCGCACTGCCGGACGGATTTCTGCTGCACATGATGGAACTCCGCGAGCGACTCGACGCATCATTGGGCGATGCGGCCGTGCTCGCCGAGCTTGCGCGCGAGGGCGAGCGTATGCATCTCGACGCGTCGACGCGAATCAGCGACGCCTTTTCCGACGCGGGGGAAGTTGGGCTCTCAACCGCCTCGGCGCAGGTTGTGCGAGAGGGAATCAATGTCCTCCGTGCGGTCGGACGCATGCGTGAGCAAGTCGAGCATGCGACGACGGAGGCGATGCATGATCTCGGAGAGTGAAGTTGCCGGCGTCGCCGAGATCGCCGTCGGGATCGCGATGATTCCGATGATTGCCGGGATTGCATTCTTTGCTGCGGTCGAGACGGCCCTCTTCGGTCTGACCGCGTCGGATCGTGTCGTCATGAAGCGCACGCGACCCAACGCCGCGGTACTGATCGAGCGCCTGCGTCGACGGCCGCGCGCGCTGTTGTTGTCCACCATGCTTGGCTCGATCGTCTGCTCGAGCGCCTATTTCGTGGCGAGCACCGTACTTTTCACCCGCGTCGGAGGCTCTCCGCTCGGTAAGGTCGCGCTTGCACTCGTTTCGATTATTGGTTGCGTTCTGGCTGGCGAACTTCTTCCAAAGGCACTCGCGATGCTCGATCGCGTGCGCCTCGCATCGGTGTTGGTTTATCCTGCTGTCGGGTTCGACACGATCGTGGCGCCACTCCGGAACGGCCTTGACCACTGGTTCATCATGCCGCTCACGCGGTTGCTGGGGAAGTCCACAGAAGCGCCGCAACTATCGCGAGCAGAACTCGCGGCGTTGCTCGACATCTCGGCGAGGTCAGGCTCCATCGACGCAGCTGAGCAGGGTGTTCTCGAGGGAGTGGTTCGACTCCGTCGATTGCGCGTGCGAGATGTGATGACACCGCGCGTGGACATGGCGTGGCTCGACCTTGGCGCGAAGGAGTCGGAAGTGCTTTCGGCGGCGGGCGAGTTTCGACTCACGCACTTTCCAATAGTGGGCGAGGGCGTGGATGATGTGCGAGGCATTCTTCAAGTGAAGTCGTGGCTGCTCTCGCAACCTCGGCGCAGCATTGCGGATTCGCTAGAAGTCGTTCACTTCATCCCCGAACTCGCATCGCTCGAACGCCTCTTGGAGCACTTCCGAAAAACCGCGACCAAACTCGCGATCGTCGTGGACGAGTACGGCGGTACCGCAGGCGTTGTCGCGGTGGAGGATTGTGTCGAAGAAGTCGTGGGAGACATTCTTGGAACGGGTGAACGCGCGATCACGGTGCCGGAGGAGTTACCTGATGGTCGGTGGCGTGTGAGTGGCGAGATGAGCGCGCATCGCTGGAGTGAAGTGTTCGGTTTTCAATCGCGTTCCGCGCGAACGAGTACCGTCGCCGGACTCGTGCTTGACCGACTGTCCCGCGTTCCTCGTGAGGGAGATCGTGTGCAACTTGGTAATGTTTCACTGGAGGTCGAGTCGATGGACGGCGCGCGCGTGGAAAGCGTGCTCGTCTCGCAGGTGGGAGGAGAATGAATATCCCCTCCGATATCACACTCTACCTTGCCATCGCGCTCGCAGGGATGCTTCTCGCAGGCCTCGCATCAGGCCTTGAGACGGGGATCTATTCCTTGAGTCGGGTGCGTTTGTTTGTGCGCGCGGCCCGAGGCGATTCCCGCGCCATCACGCTTGAACGGGAACTCCGCGCGCCCGAGCGGGTGTTGAGCACCACGCTTTTCGCACAGGCTGCTGGAGGTTGGCTCGGCGGCCTCGGCATCGCGTGCGGACTTGAAGTACTGGGGCTCTCCACCCTGAGCGCAGCGATCGCAGAGCTCGCGATTCTGACGCCGCTCCTGTTCGTCATCGGGGATGTGATGCCCAAAGAGTTGTTTCGCACGAATGCCGATCGTTGGCTTCCGGCATTCGCGAGGCCACTTTTTTTCGTTCGCGTGTGCTGCACCTGGATTGGGCTGATTCCCGCATTGACTTGGCTGGCGAAAACCATCGCGAGAGCGACCGGAGCCTCGAAGGAGATCGCGCCAATCGACGCTCGTCAACGGGTCTTTGCGCTGCTGCATGAGGACAGTGAGAGTTTGACAGAGCAGCAGATGGGAATTGCCGAGCGTGTGTTCACCATGCGCGGTGTCACGATCGGTGCGGAGATGGTGCCGTGGAAGCAAGTTGTGACGCTGTCGATTACGGCAAGTCCGTTTGAACGCCTGACGCTGCTGCGCCGCACTCCGTTCGGTCGTCTTCCGACCGTCGACGCGCAGGGCGCTGTACTCGGTGTCGTCTCTGCTCTCGATGTCCTATTGCAACCAGCGGGTCCGACCGCATCGTTGCTGCGCGAGGCGCCCGTCCTCGCACCCCACACTCCCGCGTTGACGGCCCTCACCCTCATGCGCCAGTCTCGCGTGTCGCTCGCGATTGTTGCAGATCGTGCGGATAAGCCACTCGGCATTGTCACGATCAAGGACTTGGTCGAGCCACTTGTGGGTGATCTCGCAGCGTGGTAACCGCGAGATATCAGTATGGAATTGGCCGTGGTTCTTGCTATACTCCTCGCCCCCCCGCAAGG
>SXUJ01000011.1 GCA_005790565.1 Planctomycetia bacterium | reverse complement strand
GCAGCATCGAGGTCCTGCGTCGCTTCGAAAAAGTCATTGCCATCCACATTGGAAACGAATCGCATGGTCAGCCCACGATCACTGAAACTCTTGAGTGCTTCATAGGCCATCACTGGTCCGAGGTCGCTCCCACCGATCCCGATGTTGACGATGTTCTTGATGGGTTTGCCAGTGAAGCCAAGCCACTTTCGCGCGCGGATTTGCTGAGCAAACGACGCCATGCGATCGAGGACTGCATGCACCGATGGGACGATGTTCTGTCCATCGACCTTGATGACACTCCCTCGAGTTGCGCGAAGCGCCACATGGAGCACCGCGCGCCCCTCCATCAGGTTGATTTTCTCTCCCGCAAACATTGCCGCGCGCTTGGTGGCGACCTTTCGCTCCTTCGCGAGTGCGTGAAGCAGCTTCATGGTTGCCGAATCGAGCACATTCTTCGAATAGTCGAGGCGGATGCCGAGCGCTTCGGCCGTGAACTTCGTCCCTCGATGCGCGTCCTTCGCGAAGAGTTCACGCAAAGAAAGCGCTTGCGCCAACTTCGCGTGCGTCTGAAGCGACTTCCACGCCTTCGTCTTGTTCGGCGCTCCACTCCAACTCGGAATCGTCGGCTGCGGATGCGTGACCGTGCCAATCTCGGCGGCCTTCGTCGCGGACTTGCGCGTGGACTTGCTGATGGACTTGCTCGTGGACTTGGACGCGGACTTGATGGATCGAGATTTCCCGGAGGGCATGGGCTGCATTCCTTCTGCTTGGGTGCTTCGCGGCGGTCGCGCGTCGAACTGTCGCAGGAACTGCAGGGCTCGACAAGGGGAGGAGGCGCATTCCTGAGGTGGAAGGATCAGGTGGCAACGCATGAAAGCGTTGTGCTAGTGTTTCGGGCTATGACTCCTACCGCCGCACTCGCCGCAACCGGACAATCGCTCTGGCTTGACAACATCACTCGAACTTTGCTCGAGTCGGGGACACTTGCACGCTACATCGCCGACTTGCATGTGACAGGTCTCACCTCAAACCCCACGATTTTCGAGAAGGCGATTGCTGGCGGGAGCGCCTATGACGCACAAGTGCGAGACCTCGCGTCGAAGGGGCTCGGCGTTGAAGCCGCATTCTTCGAATGCGCCATCGACGACCTGCGCCGCGCCGCGGACCATTTCGGGCCAACCCACGCCGCTTCGGGTGGCACTGATGGATTTGTCTCACTGGAAGTTTCGCCGCTGCTTGCGAACGATACGAAGGCGACCATTGAGCAAGCCGTGGCACTCCACGCCCGCGCGAATCGGCGCAACCTGTACATCAAGGTCCCCGGAACGCCCGAAGGTTGTCCCGCGATTGAGGAACTTATCTTTCGAGGCATTCCCATCAATGTGACGCTGCTCTTTTCGCGTGAGCACTATCTCGCCGCTGCAGAAGCGTACATCCGTGGCATCGAGCGCCGCGTCGCGGCTGGGTTGCCAGCGTTTGTATCGAGTGTGGCCAGCGTGTTTATCTCGCGTTGGGATCGCGCCACGAGTAAGGCGCTTCCGCCCGATTTGCAGAACAAGATTGGGATTGCGATGGCTGGCCGAATTTTGAAGTCTTCGCTCGACCTCGCCGGGAGCGCACGCTGGAAGGCACTCGCAGCCAAGGGCGCGCAGGTGCAGCGCGTGTTGTGGGCAAGCACCGGCACCAAGGATCCGGCACTGTCGAAGTGTTTGTATGTGGATGTGCTTGGCACACCGAACTCGGTGAACACGATGCCGGAAGAAACGCTGCTCGCCCTTGCGAGTGAAGGGAATCCCCGAGGCCCCATGGCAAGCGACGGTCTTGCGGCTGAGGCAATTCTGGCCGCGGCAACGAAGGCCGGAATCAACCTCGTCGCGGTCGCGGGAGATCTTCAGATTGAGGGTCGCGACTCGTTCAATAAGAGTTGGAACGATCTCATCGCCAAGATTGGCGAGAAGATGCAATCCGTTCGATGATGCCCTGAGCATTTTCATCTGCGTGCACGCAAGGAGGTTCCATGCTTCCCTTCCTCGATGAACTCCAATGGCGCGGCTTGCTCCACCAATCCACCTCGCCGCAACTCGCGTCGCATCTTTCAAGCGGCGTGCGTTCGGGATACGCAGGATTTGATCCCACTGCCGACAGTCTCACGATCGGCAACTTCATGGGCATCAAGCTGCTTGCGCATCTCCAGCGCGCAGGGCATCGGCCAATCGTTGTCTCGGGTGGTGGGACAGGACTCATCGGCGATCCGAGTGGGAAGAGCGCGGAGCGACAGTTGCTCTCGCGCGATCTTGTCGAGCACAATGTCTCCCGCCAGCGCATGATCTTTGAGCGGTTCCTCGACTTCAGCGGGTCGCGAGCCGCAGTCATGCGGAACAACGCCGATTGGCTTGGGGAGATGCGGTTTCTCGACATGCTGCGCGATGTCGGCAAGCACTTTTCCGTCAATCAGATGATCGCGCGGGACTCGGTCGCGTCACGACTCGGCGGTCGTGAGCAGGGCATTAGCTACACCGAGTTCAGCTACATGATCCTGCAGGCGTACGACTTTCTGCATCTCTTTCGAGCGGATCATTGCACGATGCAGTTGGGCGGGAGCGATCAGTTTGGCAACATCGTGAGTGGCATCGACCTCATCCGTCGCGTCGAACAGGGCGAGAGTTTCGGTGCAACGTGTCCGTTGGTGACGACGAGCGATGGACAGAAAATCGGAAAGACCGAGAAGGGCGCGATCTGGCTGACTGCCGATCGAACGAGTCCTTATCGCTTCTATCAGTACTGGTTGAACACGGTCGATGCCGATGCGGTGAAGTTCTTGCAGTGGTTCACATTCCTTGATGCGGATGCAATCGCACCGCTCGCGCATGCGACGGCGATGGAGCCTGGCAAGCGCGAAGCACAGCGTGTACTCGCGTCGGAGATGACTCGGATGACCCATGGCGAGAACGAACTCGCCCGTGCCCGAGCCACAAGCGAGGCAATCTTTTCTGGTGAGGTGCGAATGCTTGATGCAGCGCAAGTCGCCGACATCGCCTCGGACCTCCCTTCGAGCATCGTTTCTGCCCAAGCGCTCGCAGCAGGTCTTGGGATCGTCGACCTCATCACCGGCACTTCGATCGCAGCGAGTAAGCGCGAGGCGCGTGAGTTCGTGCAGAACGGAGCAGTGAGCGTCAATGGTGAAAAGGTCGCGCTCGACGCCATGATTACGAACCAGCAGTTGCTTGCTGGGGGCGTCCTGTTGATTCGCCGCGGGAAGAAGGCGTATCACGCGATCACCGTGGCCTCCGGTTGACCGAGAGATTCGAGCCTCGGGAGATCAGAGCCGAGTGCGTTGAGGTTAGTGTCCCGCGCTTCGCACGCTAATCCGGATGGACGCGGGTGTGACATTGGAAAGATCGACGCCAAGTGGCGCGAGCGAGGGGCTCGCGCTCAGGATGTCGAGCACCGGAAGTTGGTGATCTCCAAAGCTACTCGGGACTCCATCCGCTCCCGTCACCAATCGAATCGTTCGTCCATTCAAGACTTCGAAGGCCCCGAGCACGGATTGGCGAGAGCCGACGAGTTGCGCGAGCACCTTGTGGGGGCCGGCATTGGAAACGACCAGCCGAGAGGGATCATTGGATTCAACGACAACCTCGAACGATGCGGTACGGGACTGCAAGGTCTGATCCGACGCCCACAACCACACAAGCGCAGTCACTGCAGTGACGGTCGCAAGGTCGAGGAATCGTTGTCGCCAGGTTCGCCCGTCCGTGGATCGCCAAATCATGCGGCATCCTCCGACCGTCGGTGGACGCGCGTGGGTGTTGCTCTGGCACTGCGCGCGGCGGTTCTCGCGCCCTCAAGCACATCGTTCACGATGGCGCTGCTGTGCGTGAGCCGCGTGATGAGTTCGGTTTCCACAAGATCGCGAACAATCGGTTCGCTCAAGACACCTCCCTCGGCGAAGCGAACGAGCCCGGTCTCTTCGCTCACAACGAGGACGACGCAATCGGAGTCAAGCGTCGCCCCGATCGCGGCGCGATGTCGCGCGCCTAAGGCCGAGGGCAGCGCTTCGTCATCGGCGATCGGGAGTTGCACATTGGCAGCCCAGAGACGGCCGTTGCGCACGACGAGGGCAAGGTCATGAAGCGGGCTACTCGGCCAAAAGACACTCTCTATCAGCGCCGCGCTCGGCATCGCGTCGAGTTTCACGCCGCTCTGGACGAGGTCGCCCATTCCAATCTGCCGCTCGAAGACGATGATCGCGCCCATGCGGTTCTTGGAGAGGAATTCAGCGGCTTGGGCGAATTCTCGCGCGATACCGCCGACCTCTCCGGCATTGCGGGCAAAGAAGTTTGCCCGGCCGAGTCGGCTCATCGCCGCGCGAAGTTCTGGCTGAAACACGACGATGATGAGGATCGCAAACAGACCGAAGAGGCGATCGAAGAGGAATCGAAGTCGGACGAGTCCGTCCGTCGCGTCGCCGAGGACCCGCACGAGTACCGCGACACCCACCGCGACGAGGAGGAATCCCTTGACGACTCCAGCGCCGCGCGTGCCACGGAGAAACCGAAACGCGGTGTAGACGCAAATCCAAATGACGGACAACTCGAGGAAGATCTCGAGCGGGCGATCGGGCGCCATGATTCCGTTGAGTGAGTCCACCGATTGATCGTAAGGGATTTTGATTCCTTCGCGAATCGACGCGCGCCCGGCGCGTACACTTTCTGCCATGTCTCGATTGACTTCAGGTTGGGATGTTGGTCGCTCTCTCGGTCGCTGCTGCGTGACTGGTGCGCAGCTTGAATGCGGCGCGCACATCGTTGCGGCATTGGTTGATGACCCAACCGCCGCGACGGGTTTGCGGCGCGTCGAGATTGCTGCGGACGCGTGGGATGCTGCGCAGCGACCTCCACACCTCGTTGCCTTTTGGAAGACGGAAGTGCCTGCCCCAGGGGCCAAACGTCGGGTGTTTGTGGATGATGCCGCGCTCCTTGACCTCTTCGATCGGCTCGGTCAAGAGGCGCGCGCGCATCAAGTGGGATTTCGGTTCGTTCTGATGCTTCTCCTCGTGCGCAAGCGACTCCTCCGCGTCATCGGGCAGCGCGAGGCCACGGCGACCGAGTGTTGGGTCGTCACCCCAAAGGGTTCGCCCGAGGGTGATCCGGGGATTGAAGTCGTGAACCCGAGGTTGGATGAGCAGGCGATGCGCGAAATCACCGAGCAACTCGGCGAAGTCCTCGATGGCGAGTGGTCGTGACCGGATTGCGCACACAACTCTCTACCCTCTTCGGGCTTTGCGCGTGCTTGATTCTCTCGTGCGCGCCAGAGTCGCTGATGCAATCGGGTGAAACTTCGCCGAGTCCAGATGGGGCTGCGACAAACGAGGTGCCGACGGCGCAGGTGATATTGGATTGGGCGAAAGCACGGAATGTGGAACTCGAACGCCTTCGTGTGCTTGAGTCACGCGGGGTGCTTGAGTTTCGTTGGCACGATGACGCGGGCGACCATTTCGAGCAGGTCGACGCGGATCTTTACCTCGCGTTTCCCGATCGCGCGGCGATGCGATTGTCCAAGCTAGGCGAGAAGTATTTTTGGGCTGGCGGCGATGGCACGAAGTGGTGGGTGTTTGATCTGCACGCGAAACCCTCGCGCGTCGAAGTCTTCCGTGACGAGGACGGCGCCCATCGAGGCGGATTCGGATTGCTCGAGCCAGCTTTGATTCGCGCGCTCGCTGGACTTGAAGTCATTCCACCTGAAGCGGAGTGCACGGCTGAGGGATGCGTGCGCTGGGCTCGCAACGGCGTCGTGCGTTCCGTGCGCTTTGATGCAAGCGGCCTCCCCGCAAGCGTGACCCTCACCGATGCGGACGGGAATCTCGTGGCACAAAGCCAACTGCGCGACTTCGTGGCGGTTCCGGTGGACAATATTGCGATGGGAGCATGGCCTCGCGTGGCGCTTCGCACGAGTGCAGCGACGCCTGAGGGTTCCGAAGTGAAACTCGCACTCGACGCGCCAAGCGGCCGCGCCGTTCGCATCAAACCCGCGCTCTTCGATCTTGACAGCCTGTTGAAGGCGTTGCATCCCGATGAAGTCATCATGCGATCGAAGCGCCACTCGGCATCCGGACCGACACCATGACGCCGTTCTGGCGAACCGTGTTTGCGTGGCGAGCGTGGCGAGCGTGGTGTTGCGCGATCGCGACTTTGTGTGGGCTTGAGGGCGCGCACGCGGCACCGCCAGGCAGCGCGGTGTATGCCGCAGCCAGTGCGTCGCATGTGTGGTGGGTGGGAGAACTCGCTGCAACGGAGCACAATCCACGAGCGTGGGTGCTCTTCCATCGCGCACTCCTCGACCCGGAGCCCACCCTTCGCCGCGCCTGGGTTTTTTCTCGCGCACCGGAGGCCATCGCGGCGAGTGGTCGCGAAGTGTGGATCGCGTTTGGATCGGAAGGAAATCGCACGCGAGAAGTTTTTCAACTCGCCGTCGAGCGGATGCCTTCGTCCGCCCAATGGATCAACGCGTCGGTTGCACCCTCGCCTCGGCCACCGCTTCCGAGCGGCGGCGTGTTGCGAGGGCTCGCGCTTACGGCCGAGGGTGCGTTTGCCTGCTGGTCGCCTGCGCTGCGCGACGCCCCCCGGATTCTGCGCTGCGATGGCGTGCGATGGAACGAGGAGGCGTTCGCGGAGGAGAGCGCCGGCGGGAGGGAGTTTTCCCTCGCGGACGGTGTTGGCCTCCTCGATCAGGCTCCCGACGGAAGCCTCATTCTTGCGCAGATGCGTCGCGTGCGTGAGAACGCAGATCGCGGCGGAAGGGACACACTCGTCGTCGCGCAGCGCACGAGTATCCATGCGCCCGGCGGAGATTCGGTTCAGTGGACTGCGCGCGCCTTTCCGCTGCTTTCGCGAGAGGAACCAAGCCGTCTCGTGAATCCGCGACTTGGTTCGACGGTCGTCGAGGGCCGCCTCGTGCTCGCAGTCGGAGAGGGTCTCGACGGCGTGGAGTGTTTCGATGTTCGAGGGGAGGCGCTGCTTCCGTGGACGACGATTGACTTGTCGAACGTTGCGTTTGAGTCGCGAGCACCATCGAGCTTCTTTCTGGTTGGAATGCAGTCCGGTGCGCGGATCTTTGCGTTGCAAGACACGCCCGAAGGAAAGGCGCTGGCGGCACAGGTGGCGTCCGTGGATGTTTCCCGTGGCGTCATTGGCCCGTTCACTCCGCTTGCTGAGCGTAGTCCAGGCGCGGGGCAGTGGATTTTCAGCCTCTTCGGACTCGGGGCGGCATTGTTACTCGCCGTGACATTCTTCATGCGTGGGGCGCGCACTGAGGGCTCGCGCGCGGCGCAATCTCCGCAATTGGTTGCGAGCTTCGGGCAGCGAGTCCTCGCGCTCGCGCTCGACCTTCTTCCCGGCATCGTCGTTGCTTCGTTTGTCTTCGACCTTGAGCTGCGTGAGGTTGGAGCACTCTTTGTCGCGCCATCGTTCGCCATCGACCTCGCGTCTATCGTTCCGTCGTGCGTGATGATCGGCGCGAGCGGAGGTTTGGCGATGTTGGTCGAGACGATGACCGGCGCGAGCCTCGGAAAGTGGGCTCTTGGCATTTGTGTGGTCGGCGAAGACGGGGCGCCGTCGACTCGGGCGCGTCGAGCCGCTCGCGGTTTGCTTACCGTCGTCGTGGTGCTCGCGCCGGTTCTCGCCCTCGCAACGCTTTCGCATCCTCGTCTGCGGGGTGTTCCGGAACTCCTTACGAGAACTGAAGTTGTGCGTCGAAAACGAGCGCCGGCGCGCGTTCCGCCAGGCGATCGTTTGGACTAATCGGCAGGCGTGGCGTTGGGGGTCGACACCCTTGGCGCGGACCTCTTCGCGCGATTGGACATGCGTTTCTCGCGGGAGGTGAGCAGAAATTGCCTTTGCAGGATTGTCTTCCTGCCGACCGATCTACCGACACCACCGATCTCTCCCCATGGCGAATGGATTCGCCAGCGATCGGTTGTCCGGAGTCAACCGCGCTTTTAGGCGCGGGCTCAACACAGGATCTCGAGAGGATCTCGAGTAGGCCGCGTGACCAAAGAACCAATCCCGCCCATTAGTCCCGATCGTGAAGGCGCGAAACCAATTCGTTGGGTGGCGCTGTGGCCCATTCCCGCGATCGCGATTGCGGCGTTGGGCGTTTGGTTGGCGTTTGACTGGGGCGCGCGTGCGAAACCGGATGATGATTTCCCCTCAGCACTGACGCAGGTGGACGAGTTGCTCGCGCGGGGCGAAGTCGCGGCGGCAAGGGCGATCCTGACCGGTGTCATCGATCCTCGACTCAAGGAGGCACCGACGGATATACAAGCGCGTTACCAAGCAACGCTCGCCGACGCGCTCGTCGTTGAACATCGCACTCACGCTCCTACGCGCGATGTCGATGAAGCCATTGTCGCGCGTTACGCGGATGCTGAGCATGCAGGATGGGCGCTCAGTCCTGCGCAGTTTGAATCGCGCGCGGAGGTGCTTGTTCGCTTGGGTCGACCGGATGAAGCCTTCGCCTCACTCGCCACCTCCGCAGATCGCGAGGGTGCGTCGAAACTCCGGCGCGCGGTTCGCAGATCTTCGCTCGAGGCACTTCTCGCTCGCCCGGGCGGCTCGGGAACCGCGCTCCTCGCGGCCATCGACGAGTATCGCGCGGATGCCGTGATTTCCGCGGAGGATGAAGCATGGGCCGTCGGACGAGCAGCCGAGATTCGACTCGCAGCCGGCGACATCACGGTTGCCCTCGATCGCCTGCTTCTCGATGTGCGCAGGCTTGAAACGACCGGCGAAACGATTGAGGCGCGGACCTTTGCTGGACTCTCCAATCTGCTTGGCGAGTGCTACCGTCGGCAAACACGATTCGATGACGCGCTCGTGCAGTTTACGCACGCTCTCTCGCTTGCACCCGCAGGGTCGCTTGAGTCTGGTGAGTCTTCGCTCGGCATCGGCCGAAGCGCGTTCGCCCTTGATGACCTCGAGCGCGCGCGCGACGCTTTTAGTACCGCGATTGAGGGCACGCACACGGATCGCGTCACGAGTGCGGCGTTGCTTGGTCGCGCACAGGCGTATGCAGCGACGCAAGATCACGAAGCGGCCCTCGCGGATTTCAAGTTGCTTCGGGAGCGGTTCGCACAGGGGAAGCATGGGCAACTCTCGGGCAGCGATGTGATTGACACCATCGTGACATTCGCCGACGCAGAATTGCTCGTCGACCGACCAGGAAACGCACTCGCGCTTGGGCTGGTCGCGTCTGATCTGCTGCCTGGTGTTGCTCCGACATCTCCGGTCTTGTTGCGACTCGCGAGTGCAAGCCGCGCCGAAGCGGATCGCCTGCGCGAAGGTGCCGAAGGCGGCGATCCCGGCAAGTTGCCGCCCAATGACCGCATTCGTGTCAATCGGCTCTTGAAGAACGCTGCCGATTGGTTCCTCGCGCATGGACGGCATCCGGCCACCATCGCGCTCGCGGATGGATCGGATGCCGCAAGTTTGTGGGCTGCGGCCGATTGTTTCGATCTTGGTGGATGGCGCGAGAACGCCGCAGAGGGCTTCACTGCATTTCTTCGAAGTGTGCAGCCGGAAAATCTCAAGCGTGCCGAGGCCCAGTGGCGAGTCGCTGGGATTCTGCATGCCGAAGGCGATTTCGAATCGGCGGCGCAGCACTACGAAGCCGCGATCGGCGTCGCCCCCAACGGCCCTTTTGCGGTGCGATCCATCGTTCCGCTTGCGCGCGCACTCGATGCTGGCGGACGGAGCGCGGATGCAGCAGTGAAACTCGGAAGTGTGCTCGATGGCAGTTTTGGGCTTGAGCCAGCTGCCGATGAGTACTGGGATGCGCTCGATGTCCTCGCCGCCATCGTCGCGCGCAAGGACGATCACGCGCGCGCCGTGGAACTCCTCCGTGAAGCGCTCGCGCGGCGACCCGACGCACCTCGCGTTGGCGAACTCGAGTTCCGGCAAGGCGAGAGTTTGCGCTCGCTCGCGACGACAGTCCGCAAGTCTTCGACGGGACAACTCGCGCCTTCGAAGGCGGAAGAGATTCGGACGCAGTGGACCACGATGTTCGCGGAAGCAGAGTCCGCGTATCGGCGAGCAGTCATCGCGCTCGAGGCGCGTCCCCCAGAGGCACGCGATGGCTTGTCGAATGACATGCTCCGCAATGCGCACTTACACCGAGCGGACAGCGTCTACGAAATCGGGCGGTTTGCCGATGCGATCGAGTTCTATGAGACGGTCGATCGCAAGTACCCCGAGGACGCCGTGTCGATGGTCGCATTGATTCAAATCGTGAATTCCTGTGACGCGATGCAGGACGCGGAACGCGCGGCGACCGCGCATCGGCGCGCGGAGTTGCGCCTCGCGCAGTTGAAGGACGACGCATTCCTCGTTGGTGGTGGCATTCTCTCGCGCGATGCATGGGACCGATGGCTCCGCAATCATCCGCCTCGCGCGGGCGTGATGGCATCTGGGGAAGGACGATCTCTCCCCGAAGGCGGTGGCAGTTGACTGAGATGCTGTCCCAACTCACAACCGCCCGCATTGCCTCCGCGCGAGCACTCTTGAAGGCCGCGCGCATGCAGGATTCCATTCTCTCGCGACTGGCGTGCGCGGAGCCAGATTCCGTTGAAGCACAGGTTGCGACCGAGGAACTCGCGCATCTCGTCGGCGAGCGCGCGCAATGCGTGGCGTCGCTGACGGCAGGGCAGTCGAACTGGGCGGACGCGGTCGCACAGGCCACACGCGCGGACCTTGAGGGTGTGCGCGGCTTCGCGCAGGAGGCCGAGGGCATCTTGCATGAGATTCAGTCGATAGACGAGCGAACCGAGGCGCTGCTCGTCGCGCGGCGAAGCGAAGTGAGCGAAGCGTTGCGAAAGTCGGGCAATGCCGCACTCGCGCTGCGCGCCTATGGACCTTCTGGCGCAAGTCCCACCGCTGCAGTTCCCCAATTCACAGACACGCAAGGCTAGTCATCCTTGGACACGCCTCGCGCGTGCCCCATCCGCAGAACCCCACCGTGACCGCACTTCCACTCAGCACGAAGTATCCGACCGCCGCCTCGAGTGATGTGGCGAGTGCGCCGCTCTCGCTAGCGGGAACCCACGATTTCACGGAGTTGGTTTCCGCATTCAATGATGCGACGCAACGACTACAGACCACGCATCTCGCGTTGCAATCGGAAGTCGCCTCGTTGAAGTCGGATCTCGCGCAAGCGAATGAGCGGCTGCGCCGATCGCGTTCGCTCGCGGCCCTTGGTGAGATGGCGGCCGGCATCGCGCATGAGATTCGGAACCCGCTTGGCGCGATCACCCTACATGCGGAGATGTTGTGCGAAGATCTGCGCGGAAATGTCTCGTCCCATTCGAGTGCAGAGAAGATTACTCGGGCCGCCGAGCGCCTCAACCGGATCGTCGGCGATGTCCTCGCATTTGCACGCGACACCAAACTTCGTTCTGAATCGGTGCGCGCGGGCGAACTCTTTGAACTCACGCTCGCTGACTGCGAACAGGTTCTGCACACCGGAGGCGCGTGCGTGGAGCGCTCTGGCGATGACATCTCGTTCACGGCAGACGGTGCGCTCTTGGCGCAGGCACTGACGAATCTTGTGCGAAACGCGGTCGAAGCGATGCGCGATCGGCCCACGCGCATCGTGCGATTGGGAAGTTGTCGTGCAAAGCGATGCTGGGCCGATGGCACTCGTCGCGAAACCATTGTGCTGTCCGTCGAGGACACAGGGCCGGGCATTCCTTCGGCATCGCGCGATGCTGTCTTCAATCCCTTTTTCACAACCCGTGAAGAGGGCACGGGCCTCGGACTCGCCATCGTGCACCGCATTGCGGATGCACACGGTGGGCAGGTATGCGTGACGGACGCGCCCGAAGGTGGCGCGAGAGTTGAATTGTTGTTGCTTCCCACCGCGCAATCGCGCGCGGACGCAGATGGTGTTTCGCTTGATGCGGCGGTGCAGCGTCGCATCAGTCTGTAGCAGTTTCCCTGCACGCACAACGGATTGAGGGCATTCTCATTATGGCCAGAATTCTCGTGGTCGACGACAAGGAACTGATGCGCGACGGCGTTGCGACGATGCTCTCACGCAAGGGCCATTCCGTCGTGGCGGCGCCCGATGCACGACTCGCGCTCGCCCGCATCGCGGAGAAGCGCCCGGATTGCGTCGTGACGGATCTCCAGATGCCCGGCATGGGCGGGCTCGAATTGCTCGCGGAGATTCGAAAGGTCGATCCCGAACTTCCGATCGTGCTCATGACGGCGTTCGGCACGGTCGCCACGGCGGTCGATGCGATGCGCAAGGGCGCATTCGACTATGTCACGAAACCGTTCTCCGGTGATGAGTTGACGATGAGCGTGGAGCGAGCGCTTGAGCATGGCGCGCTGGCGAAGGAGAACGCTGTACTGAAAGCTTCGCTCTCACGCGAGGGCTCGAAG
Source organism: Planctomycetia bacterium (assembly GCA_005790565.1). Taxonomy (GTDB): domain Bacteria; phylum Planctomycetota; class Phycisphaerae; order Phycisphaerales; family SM1A02; genus F1-140-MAGs142. Next base: position 12,464 of record SXUJ01000011.1, on the reverse strand, counting down.
GCGCCCGCGCATCGCATGGTCGGCTCTGGTCGAGTGATGCAAGAACTCCGCACCCAACTGAAACCGATAGCGGAAAGTCATGGGACCGTCATGGTCACGGGCGAGTCGGGGACAGGAAAGGAAGTCGCCGCGCGCGCGCTGCACGAAGCGAGCCCCCGAGCCTCACAGCCATTTCTTGCGCTCAACTGCGCGGCACTCAGTGCGAGCCTCTTGGAGAGCGAGCTCTTTGGTCATGAAAAGGGCGCGTTTACGGGGGCTGATCGCCTTCGGAAGGGACGCTTTGAACTCGCGGATGGTGGCACGCTGCTGCTCGACGAGATCAGCGAGATTCCGCCCGAGTTACAGGCCAAACTACTCCGCGTGTTGCAGGAGAAGAGCTTTGAGCGCGTCGGAAGTTCGACGCCACAGAAAGTGGATGTGCGCATCGTCGCGACCACCAACCGTGACCTTGCGACCGAAGTGGACGCCGGGCGATTCCGTGGCGATCTGTTCTTCCGGCTCAATGTGCTCCCGATTCGCATGCCCGCGCTGCGCGAGCACATCGAAGACATCGGAGAACTCGCCGACCACTTCCTTCAACTGGTCGCATCGCGCGAAGGCGGCAAGGCCAAGCGACTCGGTGCGCAGGCGCGGGAGTTGTTCGAGCAGTATCCGTGGCCGGGGAATGTGCGTGAATTGCAAAACCTCTGCGAACGCGCAGCAGTGCTCTGTGGTGGTGAGGAAATCACCGCACAACTCGTCGCGCCATGGCTGACGCTTCCGTCCTTTGTGGGTTCGGCGAGCGGCAGGGTGTTTGCAACGGGTGGAGGCATGGGCTTACCCTTGGCGGAACCACCTGTGCGCGGCGAGACAATCGTCGAGACGATGCCGATACGGCTGCAACCCCTTTCCGCACAAGTCGCGGCCGCACAGGGCGTGGAACCGAATACACCGATCGTCTGCGATGGAAGCTTGACGCTCGATGAGATCGAGCGGCGCGCGATTGTGGCGACGCTCGAAAAGCATCGTGGACATCGTCAGCGCAGTGCCGTGGCGCTCGGCATTGGCGTGCGAACGCTTGGATTGAAACTCAAGAAGTGGAAGGAGGAGGCGCTCGTCCCGCAGTCTCTCTGAGGCGCGACTTCGCCCAATCCCGATGCGAGCCAATCTTTACTCCGATTCTCCGATTCCGGCGCTGACGCGCGCGGTTCAGTTTGCCGCGGCGAGACAGAAACTCATCGCGGGGAACATCGCCAACATCGAAACGCCAGGATTCCGTCCGAGCGATGTCGATCCACGAGAGTTTCAGGCCTCGCTCGCTGCGTCGCTTGAGCAGGCGCAACGGCAGCCCAATGGAGCGCTCGCGTTCGACGAGGGCGGTGCGGTTTCCTTCTCTGCGGAAGGTGTGCTTCTCGAACCCACGCCACTCGGTGACAACATTCTGTTCCACGATGGCAATGACCGAAGCGCGGAGCATCTCATGCAGATGCTCAATGAAAATTTTTATGCGTTCAAGGCGGCGACACAGCTCGTTCGATTCAATTTCGGCATGATCGACGCCGCCATTCGCGAACGGCCGTAACAGAAGGCGCCTTTGCGATTGACTGATTGCTGCTTGGCATAACGCTTGCAACGAAGGCCATTGGATATGTTCAGCGCACTCTCTATCTCAAGCTCTGGGCTCTATGCGCAACGCGTGCGGATGGACGCAATCGCGGCGAACATCGCGAACGCGGATGTCCCGGTGGATCCATCGAGTCGTGAGGAGCCATTTTCCGAGCGCATGATCATGCTTGCGCCAGGAGGGCAGGACGGTTCGCCGCTGGGTGTGCATGTCGCCGGCATTGCATCGCGAAAGGCGTTTATCCTCCGCAATGAACCGTGGCATCCCTTTGCGGATGCCGATGGGTTCGTCAAGTACGCGGACATTGATCCTGTGGTGCAGCAGGCCAATGCGCTGTTGGCCGCCCGAAATTACGACGCGAATCTCGCAGCGGCACAGGCGTCGAAGTCGATGATTGAAGCCGCGATCTCGCTCTTGGCCTAGTCCGACCGCCTCGCACGCACCCTTGGCACACCAGTTGCAGCACCAGATCCTGAACACGACCGAGTGACCGTCTTTCACGCCCGCAGTTACCATCTGACCTTCGAACCATCCGATGTCCGACCCACTTGGACTCATCTCACGCGCAGCCGGGACCTCCCCGATCACGCCTCGGCCCGCCGGTCTCCCGGCGCAGGGCGGTGCGGACTTCAAGCAGCAGTTGCTTGAGCAGATCCAGCAGGTGAACGATGCGCAGAAGGATGCGACGAGCGCCACCAACGACTTATTGACCGGAAAACGAGACGATTTGGAGGGCGTGATGCTCGCGACACAGGAGGCGGACTCCGCGTTCCGTGCGCTGCTTGCGGTTCGTAACAAGGTCGTGGCCGCGTACGACGAGATCCGCCAGATTCGCGTTTGATCTCTCGGGAGCAGAATTGTGGGGTCGCCGCCAGTCGGCAGATGCTGCGCACAAAAACCTTTGTCGGTAGTTCCTGCAGGCTGAAACGACCTGCTGCCGATGAGCCTTCTCTGACAGTGTCTCGTTGTAGAGACGCAAGCGCTTCAGGATGAAGCGTCGTCGGACACTTCCGGCAGTCGCGGCATGGAGGCCGTTGCCATTGCAGGCTATTCGAAACATCCTTGATTCCATCCGCACGAAGTTGAGTGGGCTTACGCCCGCCTCAAAGTTACTCGCGGGCGCGCTCGTGGTGATTCTTGCCATGACGCTCTTTCTCGTCGCGCAGTACTCCTCCACCCGGTCGATGGTCGCGTTCGAAGTGCTTCCAACCGGTCGCGACGAGGCCAAGCGATTCCTCGGTGAGCGCGGAGTTGAATACGAGGAGAGTGGGGGGAAGATTCTGGTGCCCGTCGAGCAGCACGCGACGCTTGTGAGTGGATTCACGGAAGCGCACGGTGGCGCGTCGGATTTGCTCGACTTCAACAAACTCTTCGAGAGCGACAACCCATTTGAAACGGGACGACGGAGTGAAGATAAGAAGCACTTCGCACTGCAGAATGTGCTCGGGCGCACGATCGCCGGATTCAAGGGGGTGAAGAGTGCGACAGTGGTGATTTCGCAGAAGCCGCAATTGAGTTTGGGTTCGTCGCGCGCAGTGCAGACGGCGATGGTCAATGTCGTGATGAAATCGGGAGAACTGTCGCAAGATCAGGTCGAGGCGATCGCGGCGATGGTCGCGGGAACCCAGTCGGGATTGAAGCCTGAGAGCGTGTCGGTGACCGATCAGGCACGCCGCTACAAAGTTGCCCGCAGCGGGAGTAATGCGACGGGCGAAAACTTGGAGTACTCGCTCAAGGTTGCCGAAGCCGTGCACACACGGATCGCGAACCTGCTCGCGAATATTCCTGGAGTACTCATCAGCGTCAATCCTCAGGTGGTCACGGCAGCGGTCACGCGCACCAAGACGGAGTATGGCGAGGGCGTCGTGATGCCGCTGTCGGAGTCGGCGTCGAGCACCACTTCCCAAGGCGCCGCGCCTGGTCGCGAGCCGGGAGTCATTCCAAACACCGGCATCAGCGTTGCCACAACCAATGGGGGCGCATCGCATCAATCGACGGAGCGCTCGGACAATCGCTATCTGCCCGCCGTTCCCTCGACGCAAGAGACATCGATCGATCCCACTGGCTACGCCGCGAAGATCGATGTCGGCGTCGCGCTGCCCTACACCTATTTCCGTGGTGTGTGGAGGTTGATGAATCCGACTTCGACGACGGAACCCGATGAGGCGGCGCTCGCGCTGATTCGCGACGCAGAGATTCCCAAGATCCGCAAGCTGCTCGAAACCCAAATCAGCACGGATGCCTACGAGAGGTCGAAGAAGGGCGTGGTTGAGGTCAGCTGGTACTTCGATGTTGACATGCAAGCCGCAAGCGGAGGCGCGCCCGCGGCGACGGCGGGTCTTGATCTCGGCGAAATCGTGTCGAGCGACGGCATCGGCGGCACCCTCATCAAGCCTGCGCTTCTTGGGCTCCTTGCGATCGGCAGCCTGTTCTTCATGTTCAGCATGGTGAAGAAGGCCGCGGTGTCGGAGCCGCTTCCGAGCGCCGAGGAACTTGCCGGCATTCCGCCCGCGCTCGACGGCGATGATGCGGACATTGTTGGCGAGGCCGACGAAGCGACGCCCGCGCTTGAGGGCATGGAACTCGACGACGAGAGTCTTCGCCGGCAGCAGATGGTGAAGCAACTCAATGATATTGCGAAGCACGACGCAACGGATCTTGCCGGCATTCTCAAGCGCTGGATGCGCAATACCGCTTGACCGAAAGCAGCAGGAAGCACGCACGCTATGGCGCGAAACACAACGCTGAAGCCGCAGAAATCGATGGAAGAACTTGACGGAACCGTCAAGTGCGCAATCCTGCTCCTCATGCTTGAGGAGGGTTCGGCGCAATCGATCTTGCGTGAACTTCCGCAAGAGCAAGTGGAGGAAGTCATGCGCGCACTCGCGAGCCTCGGCGATGTACCGCGCGAACTTGGTCAACAAGTCATCAGTGAGTTCTACTCACTCGCCATGGCGCAGGGATATCTTCGGGAAGGCGGGCTCGATTATGCCAAGACACTCCTTAAGAACTCGCTCGATCCAAAGCTCGCTGACAAAGTCATTCAACAGATTCAAACGCAGGTTCAACGCACTCCGTTCTCCTTCCTCCAACGCGCGGAGAGCGGCAACCTCCTCACTTTCATTCAAGAGGAGCACCCGCAGACGATTGCGCTGATCGTGAGTCACCTCGCGCATCACAAGGCGAGTGAGATTCTGGTCGGGTTGCCCCCGCAGAAACAGGTCGAGGTCGTTCGCCGCGTCGCGAACATGGAGCAGACCAATCCAGAAGTCGTGCGCGAAGTCGAGTCGGCGCTCGAAAGCCGGCTTTCGAACATGATCTCCTCTTCGATGGAGAAGGTCGGCGGGGTGGAGACGGTCGCGGAGATTTTGAACCTTGTCGACCGCGCGACGGAACGCACCATCATGCAAGGCGTCGAGAGCGAAGATCCAGATCTCGTCGAGGACATCCGTCGGCGCATGTTCGTGTTCGAGGACATTCTCAATGTCAATGACAAGGGTATTCAGACGGTGCTCAAAGAGGTTGACAACTCCGAATTGTGTATGGCACTCAAGACCGCGAGTGATGATCTCAAGACGAAGATCTTCACCAACATGTCGAGTCGCGCGGCCGAGGCGGTTCGTGATGACATGGAGTTCATGGGTCCGGTGCGGATGTCCGATGTGGAGGCGGCGCAGCAGCGCATCGTGGACATCGTGCGCCGACTCGAGGACGCCGGCGAGATCATCATTTCCGGTCGTGGCGGCGAAAAGGATGTCGTCGTTTGATCCCCGCCGCAAGCTGATCCATTTGGCTTTCTAGGAGTTCGGTTGAGCGTCATCAAGCATCAAACCAACAGCACGAATCTCGCGTGCGGAGCGTTCGATCTCACGGATCTGCGCAAAGGTGCGGAGGAGACGCTTCGCGCGGCGCGACTTGAGGCCGAACGACTGGTCGCGCAGGCCCGTCTGGATGCGGTGCAGATCGTCGAAGTCGAACGCAAGCGCGCGCACACGGAGGGCCTCGCGAAGGGCTATGCGAAGGGCGAAAGCGACGGACTCGAAGCTGGAGCGCGCACTGGTCATGAAGCCGCCCGCGTTGAATGGGCGGCTCGATTCGAAGCACTCTCCACGGCGTATGTAAAAGAGCTCGTGCGTTGGCAATCGGTGCGAGAAGAGCGTCTGCACGAGGCGGAACGAGACCTCGCCTCCCTCGCGGTGATGATCGCGGAGAAGGCCGCGCGAACAGCTGTGGCTGTCGATGATCGGGCGGTTGTTCGGCAAGTGGAAGCGGCGATTGCGCTTGTCTCCAAGGCCACGACGCTGCTCGTGCGATGTCATACGGACGACTACGCCATGCTTGAGCGCGAAATGCCCGCGCTCCTTGCGGTCGTGGGCGGCAATCCGTCGGTGCGATTGGAGCGGTTGGACTCAGTCGGTCGCGGCGGCGTGATGGTGACGACGCCGGAAGGCTCCGTCGATGCCACGCTCGCGACGCAGTTTCGGCGAATCCAAGAGGCGATCATTGGCGATCTCCCGCGCGCCGCAGCACCTGATCGTCGCGTCACACCTCCCGCAACCGAGCATGGGGATGCCCCATGAATCTGGCCGCGATTCGTGCGGCGATGCCTTCGGTCGAACCACGAGAGATTGTGGGGACGGTCGCGGCGGTGAAGGGACTCGTCGTGGTCGTCGACAGTTTGCCATTACCCGTTGGATCGCTGGTCCGCGTCGCGGTTTCGACTCGACGGGAGCACCCGCGCGGCGAAGTGGTTGGATTCGATGGCCCTCGTGCGCTGGTGATGCTGCTGGGCGAAGCGGATGGAATCGGCAGCGGCGTGAGGGTCATCGGCGAACGACCGATTGCGTCGATCCCCGTTTCATCGCAACTCCTCGGTCGCGTAGTGGATGCGCTCGGGCGTCCCATCGATGGAAAGGGCGCCATTCTGACCGGCTCGCCCCAGCCACTGTGGCCTGCTCGCACGGGGCCACTCGAGCGAGGCGTCATTCGTGATCCGCTGCCAACCGGTGTTCGCGCGATTGATGCATTCTTGACCGTTGGGAAGGGGCAGCGCATTGGCATCTTCGCGGGTCCGGGCGTGGGGAAGAGCACTTTGCTCGGCTCCATCGCGCGCGGCACCGATGCCGATGTCAATGTCATTGGACTGATTGGTGAGCGCGGTCGAGAGGTTCCTGAGTTTCTCGAGCATGTTCTCGGGGAAGAAGGTCTCGCCCGCAGTGTTGTGGTCGTTGCCACTGGAGACGAAACTCCACTCATGCGAGTTCGAGCCGCACTCGCCGCATGTTCCATCGCCGAGCATTTTCGCGCGGAAGGACAGGATGTGCTCCTCATGCTCGACTCGATTACGCGATTCGCGCAGGCGCAGAGGCAAATCGGGCTTTCGGCAGGAGAAGCACCGGCGACGAAAGGATTCACGCCGAGCGTGTTCGCGCTCCTCCCTCGGGTGCTCGAGCGCGCGGGTCGGTTGTCCTGTGGTGGTTCGATCACCGGTTTCTACACCGTGCTTGTGGAAGGCGATGATTTTACGGAACCGATCGCCGATGCGGCCAAGGGCATTCTCGACGGGCACATCGTGCTCAGCCGAAAGTTTGCGGAACGCTCGCACTTTCCAGCGATTGATCCATTGCAATCGATCTCTCGCGTCGCGGATCAAGTCTCTGATCAACCACACGCGCTCGCGCGCCGACATGTGCTGCGGCTGCTCTCTGCGCATCGAGAAGCGGAAGAGTTGCTCTCCATTGGCGCGTACCAGAAGGGCGCGAATCCCGATGTGGACGCCGCGGTCGTGATGAAGCCGCACATTGATCAATTCCTGAAGCAAGATCGCGATGAGCGAGCGGCGTATCCGCACGCCCTGCGCTCACTCATTGAACTATCACTTGCGGCGGATGCCTTGCGAGGGAGCGCGGGCGCCGCGCAAGCCCCGAGCCCGACCGCCACGGGAGCGACAGGAGGGGCGCGGGCTCGGCGCTAAGTTCATATGGCACGATTTGTCTTCAAACTCCAACGCGCGCTCGAACGGCGCATGCAGATCGAAGAAGAGAAGCGTGCGGCGTTTGCGCGCATTGACGCGGTGCGCGTTCGACTTGAGGAAGGGCTTCGTGCACGGCAGGCAGAGATTCAGTCGAGTCGTGAGGCATGGAGGAATTCGATGGTGGGCGCGATCGACCCCACGCAACTCCGGCAACATGCCAACGCCGGCATGGGTCTCTTCCGAAAAGCGCAGCGCACAGTCATTGAGCTCTCTGGACTTGATCGTGGATTGCAGTCCGCGCGGGCTGCAATGGTTGCCGCAGCGCAGGATCGACGCGCATTGGAGATGCTCCGAGATTCGCGCGCCGCCGAGTGGCGGCGCGCCGAAGAGAAGAAAGAGCGCGATCAGCTCGATGAGTTCGGAGGCAATCTCGCACAGCGCAAGCAACAAGAAGGACAAGCATGAAAACTCTCTGGCGCCTCCTCTCCATTCTTGCGATCGCTAACCTCATCGCGATCGCGGCGTTTGTCGGTTGGCTGTGGCAGACCGGGCGGATGGACGCGCAGCGGTTCGAACTCTTGAAGACGATTCTCGCATCGAGTACGTCCGAGGATGCGGCGCGACTCGAGGAAGAGAACCTCATCGCGGAAGAAGCGGCGCGTGTGGCCGCCGAGGGCCGCAAGTTGTTGGAAGCGCCATTCACCCGAATCGAGCAGATCGCGGCGTCCGAGCGATTTGAGGAGCGAGCGCAGCTCGCGATGAAGACTCTCAACGACGAACAGGCTCGCCTTGCCAGCGAGATCGGAGAGCGAGAAGACGCGGTCGCCAATCGCGAAGGTGCGCTCGACGCGCGCCGCGCTGCGTGGGAGCAGGCGATTGCGGATGAAAAGCAACGCGAAACAAGCGAGCAGTTCAAGAAGGCCGTCAAGCTCCTTGAAGGTATGCCGCCCAAACAGAGCAAGGAGTGGATCCTTGAACTCGTCGCGAATGGGAAGGTCGAACAGGCCGTGAAGTACCTCGACGCGATGAGCGGGACGAAGAGCGCGAACCTTCTGAAGGCGTTCAAATCACCCGCCGAGGCAAAGACTGCCACCGACCTACTCGAACGCCTTCGCTCGCTCGGGCTTGAAAGCGAACAGGCTCAATCGGCGCCGCGAACTTCCCCAGCCGCTCCTCCGGCGACGATGGCGCCTGCCTCGACCGCGCCGTCGACTCCGCAGTCCTCATCGCCGGTCGCGCCCGCAGCGAACGCGCCTGTGAGCGTCAGAGGCTGAACTTCGCGCGCTGCGCCGACGAGGCACTCCAATTGCAACCTCTCTGCATCAAGGCCCGATTCCTGGGCTCCTGGTGCACCGCATGGTTGATTTCTCGCCAAGTACTTCGTTTGCGACCGCAAATTCCGCCCGAATTGGGGCAGTTTCTGCGCCTTCGCCAATTGCGCAGACGGACGCGCGCATTGATTTTCGCGAGGAGTTTGATGGCGCGTCCGAGAGGCCGCACGATGGGGGCAGAATTCGTCGAAGTGCCCGTGAGGAGTTGTCGGATGGTGCTTCGAGTCCAGAGATTCCGAATGCTCAGGTGGCCTCGAATGACTTGCGTTCGGAGTCGAGTCGGGTGACTGAATCCGCCGGCGACGGCGCAGTGATCCAGCGCGCTTCCGATGTCTCCGCCTCCGACGCACAGAAGCCGATGGTCGTCGCTGATGCACGCGCGCAAGGAACTTCGCCAGCGACGAGGCCCGTGTTCATCGCCCAACTCTCCGCGCCCACGACGATGCTCGATGCGCCCGACGCGCGATTGATTGATGCAGTCCCGAGTGCTGCGTCCGCGGCGCAGGTCGAGTCTCCGTTCGCCGTGCACCAAGCTCCTTCCGCACATACCCCGATTGAGGGTGTCGAGGCGGCTCCGTCGCCCGCACCAAGCACATCGCAACTTTCTCCAAGGGAGTCGACGCAGGCGCTGCAGGTCGCGCTCTCGATGAAGTCGCCATTCCAGGCGCCATCCCCCGCGAGTGCGATGGAGGTGCGTTCCGCTCCGGCTCAATCGCAGCGCGTTGCGCAGGCACAGCGTTCATCCACTTCGCCATCGGCACTCGCGTTGGAGATGCCATTCACAATCACCGTGAATTCGTTCGCGCGCCCAGCACGCATCGATGCGCGGATTGCTCCGCGCAGTGCTACCGCGGCGCGAGCATCTGACGCGCCCGCTGTGCAGCGCAGCGCGAGCGCGGAGGCGATTGCATCGCGCGTGACCGCGGTGGAAGCGGAGATTGCGAGCGCAAATCGCGCGGGAGCTGCAGCAACGACCAACGCCGAGCAGGTTCTCGCGAGCGACCCTCTCTCGAACGCTTCGATTGCCCGCGTGCATCTATCGTCCGCAACGAGCGATGGCGCGTCGGCGCTTCCCGCTGCGATCGCTGCCGCGCAAGACTCAGCATTCGGATCAAAGTCCGTCGCCGCACTCACGCCAGAGTTCGCCTCGATCGCAGTGCCGGACTCGCACGATGGCGCGATGCAGACCAACGGAAAGCTCGTCGCGAGGGGACTTGCGGCGTTGACGCAGCAGCGAGGCGGAACGCTTTCGATTCGCCTCGATCCGCCAGAACTCGGTGCAGTGCAGGTCAAGATGGTGATGGAGCAAGGAAGTGTCCGCGTGGATTTCCGAACGGCCACTCCCGAGGCGCGGGCAGTGCTTGAGATGCACCTTGGCGCACTCCGGAGCGCGCTCGAGACACAAGGACTGTATGTGGATCGATTGCAAGTGGAGAGTTCGTCAACCCAATCGGCCCACCAACGCAACGCAACCGCGGAACAGGCATCGTCCCCATTCGCGATGAGCGATCGACGCGCTCCTTCAGTCTCGAACACGCACCAAGACGCCGCCGGTGATCGTTCGCATCAACAAGAATCTTCCGCCCGGCACGACGGCGCGCAGGGGGAGTCCCGCGGTCGTCGTGAATCAAGTTCCCGCGCCGCGCACTCCCTCGCCGCCGACGCAATTCCGTCTTCCGATTCCTTTGCCTCTGCACTCTTGCATGGAGCCCGCTCATGAGCGCTATCGCCAGTAACGCCGCTGCCGTCGGATCGAACGCATCACTGCCGAGCCGTTTCAACGAGCTCAGTAGCGAAGACTTCATGCGGATCATCTTCACGGAACTTTCGAATCAGGATCCATTCAAGCCGAGCGATTCTTCCGCACTCCTCGAGCAGTTGAACTCGATTCGATCGATCGAAACCGATATTCAGCTGCAGGAACGACTCGGCGCGATCGTCTTTCAGAATCAGCTCGCGAGCGCGGGAAATCTAATCGGCAAGCGCGTCAGCGGCCTCACGCAGGATGCCATCCGAGTTGGTGGCACGGTGCAGAGTGTGATTCGTGATGGGGAGTCGGTCGGTCTCGTCCTCAACACCGGCTGGGTGCTTCCGATGGACAATGTGGAGTTCATCGACTCCCCTCCCGCAACTCCGCCCGCGCCAAGTGGCGGCAGCGGTGGTTCGTCGGGTGGCGGTGGAAGCGCTGGTGGTGGTGGTGGTGGCTAACACTACCTCAAGCCGATGAGCATCGATCCGCGACAACTCTTGCGTAGGCTTGAACCCGCGATCCGACCAACCGCGTCGGGGAAGTCGAGTGCGGCGCGAGTTTCAATTACCGACGGAGGATTCGGCGCACTGCTTGAACTCGCTCGAGATGGTGATGTGTCGTCGCACCGATCGGTAGACGCGCGGGGCGGCGCCGAGCTCACCAACAGCGAACTCGAAGAAGTCGCGCAAGCGCTCGACCAGGCCGAGGCACGGGGGTTCAAGCGCGCACTCATCGTCACGCACGAAGGACCATTTGTTGCCGATGTTGCCACGCGCAGCGTGGAGCGTCCGCTCGGTGGGGCGCTCGAGGAGATTGACTGCGCGATTCGCATTGGGACAACTCCCGCGTCGCAAGGGGCGCGCGTCTTGGTCTTGCACGCACTTGTACCGCTCGCGGTGCAGGAACAGATCGTTCTTGCACACAACTCGGCAAGGGATGCCGAGTCCATGACTGGCACAGACATTGCTGATCAGAATTTGGATCCCGCTGGTTTGGGGTCCTCTTCGCGCGGCGCGTCCGCTGCGTAGAAGTTGCTTCCGACACTTGGAGGTTTTTCCTATGGCATCGACAACCGCACTCTTCACCGGCCTCTCGGGACTCATCTCGAACTCTCGTCGGCTTGATGTGATTGGTAACAACATTTCGAATGTGAACACCACCGCGTTCAAGTCGAACCGGATTCAGTTCACGCCGACCTTCAGCCGTAACTTCTCGCTCGGCAGTGCGCCGAGTGGGAACAATGGCGGTACGAATCCAGGGCAGATCGGCCTCGGCGTCACCATCGCGGGCACGCAGCGGAACTTCAACAACGGCGCGATCGGCGCGACGGGCGTGGCGACGGATGTCGCGATTGAAGGGGATGGATTCTTCATCGTGGATGTTGCGGGGTCCCGCGCATTCACCCGTTCGGGCAATTTTGTCCGCAATCCACAGAATGAACTGGTGACACAGAGCGGCGCTCGTGTCATGGGCTTCTCGGTCGATGAGCAGTTCAATGTCATCGAAGGCGACCTTGTGCCGCTCTCGGTTCCCGTGGGAACCCTGACGCTGGCCGAAGCGAGTCGGAATGTGATCTTCAACGGCAATCTCAACGCATCCGGCACCGTCGGAACGACCGGCTCCGTCCATGAAGGTCGCGCTTGGTTCACCGATGCTGCGTTGACGATTCCTGTCACGGCCGCGACCGACCTCACCACCACGAATGTCTATATGTCCGACGGCGCGGGTGGATTCGTGACGGCGTTCGATAGTGCAACCAATCCGAAAATCCTCACGCTCAGCGGTGTTGAAAAGGGCGGCAAGGAT
>SXUJ01000092.1 GCA_005790565.1 Planctomycetia bacterium | reverse complement strand
GTGTTCGCGCGATTCACGCGATCGAGGCCTGTAAAGGTGTACGCCAACTCAGCACCGGGAGCGATCGAGCGTTGCTGCTTGAGATAGTCGCCTTGATATTGCCGCGCGAGGTCGCGCTTCACATCAAGCTCGCGCCGGAGGTTGTTATCGAGATCCTCCCGGATCGCCGGGTCCGAGGCAATCGTCTTCTCGACCATCTCGCGCAATCGGTCATTCGCCATCGGTTGGTAATCGGGAAATGTCCCAACGCGCGCCACAAGCACTTCATCACTCACCGCCACGGCATCAAAGATGTCTTGCGCCGGACGAGTACGGACCTCAAGCAAACATGCGTACGCCGTCAAGGTGGCGACAAGCAAGAACACCGCGTCGATCGCGAAGATCCCGAGACACTTCCCCAGCAGCCAATGACCGCGCGAAATCGGCTTGACCATCGTCAGCCACGCCTGTCGATCGCGAATCTCAAACGCCACCGTCGCGCATCCGAGCAAGAGAGTCATCACCGCAGTCACGCCGAAGGAGACGCCGAGGCTCGTCGACAAGAATGTCTGCACTTGATAGCGCAGTGGCGAAGCATCATTGAGCGTCAGCGGTAAGAGCGGAATCACGCCGATGGCGACGAACGCAAATGCCACCGCAATCCGTTGAGCCATCGCCTCACGGATGACGGTGCTCGCAACCGCGAGCATCCCGACGCGCCGATCGAGGAGCACGAGCGTGATGCGAATCGAGAGGAAGAACGCGAGCATCGCGAGAGGAAGCCCCAAGAGCGCGACCCCCCAATCTCGCTCCCCCGCCCACCACGCAATACCACCCGCGGTGCCCGCGAACAGGATGGTGACAACGCCTTGGAAGAGCAGTCCACTCCAGACGAGCAGATTGAAGAACACGACGACCGCCATCGCCGTCCACAAGGATGACTGCGGATCGTCAATGAAGATGCCAGGCAACCACGCAGGAATCTGAGTGGTCAACAACATCGCGGCAACCTCGGTCAACCGCTCGATGCGTCCACTGCTGGCGAACGCCGCCTTCCATTGCGTTGCGAGTGCACGGTTGCCGTAGACGCGGCCGTCAACCGTCACGGTTCCCTGTTCAAGAAGTTCATTCGTGACGGCGTTCTTCTCAATGAGACTCGCCGTCGCCAGCGATTCGACAAGGAGTTCTCCGTCCCGGTGGAGGGTCGATGCGGTGCTCGAGGCGACCAGCCCCAGACCCATAATCGCGACCGTCAACACCATCGAAAGCACAGCGCACAGCAGGCGATTGCGTTGAAGCCCGTCAAGGCGATCGTACAGCCGAGAGAGGAACGCGCTCACGCGCCCTGTTCTCCGTCGCGTCGATCGGTGGTCTTTGGCGCGTCAAGTAATCCATCGATGAGCGCACGATCTACATTCGCGCGCGAACTCTGCTCCGCGCGTTCGGGCGAGACCTGCGCGTCGCGCGGAGCGGGCTTCGGCGCGCTCGATGCATCAAGCAGGTCACGGAGCACCTTGTCCTGTGCCGAGGGGGTTGACGGATCACGCGCCGTTGCTGGTGTGGGAAGGATTGTCGGCCGCGCGGGTGCGTTGAGAAGCGCGTCCACGAGACCGGCTCCCTCACTCGCTTCGCCACCCTCACGAAGAAACGCGGCGATGTTTCCGCCCGAGCGAGCGCCCGAAGTCTGGAGTTGCTCCAATCGCGCCTTCTCCACAATCTCGAGGAAGAGTGCCTCGAGCGTCTGGCGAGGCGCCTGCACGCTCTCGAGCGCAACGCCCTCCCGCTCATGCAGGAGCGCGTCGATCGCTTGAATCGTTTCCCCTTTCAATCGCCGCGTGCGAAGCACGGTGTGGGTGGTATCGGCGAGGAGTTCCTCCCCAGTGCCCTCTGCGCGCACACGACCGCCGTACAGGATCACCATCCGGTGACAGACATCTTCAACGTCCGCAAGAAGGTGGGAAGAAAGCAGAATCGTCTTGCCGCGCCGACCCAGTTCCAGCAAGAGGTCTTTCACCTGCTTCGTCCCGAGTGGATCAAGACCACTCGTGGGCTCATCGAGAATGAGTAGTTCCGGATCATTCACAAGCGCCTGCGCGAGACCCAGTCGGCGCGCCATGCCCTTGGAAAACTCCCCCATCGGGCGGTGCGCAACTTGCGTCAGGCCAACCATGTCGAGCAATTCCGCAGTGCGACGATTGCGCGTCCGTCGATCAAGACCGAACAGTTTGCCGTAGTAGTCGAGCGTCTCTACTGGATTGAGAAATCGATACAGGTAAGTTTCTTCCGGCAAGTACCCGATCTTTGCCTTCACTGCGGTGTCGGATGGATCGCGACCAAAGACGAGCAGTCGACCACGCGACTTGCGCAGCAAGCCAAGAATCAACTTGATGGTCGTGCTCTTTCCACTCCCATTCGGGCCGAGCAAACCGAAGATCTCATGACGGTGAATCTCGAAATCAATGCCATCCACGGCGCGAGCTCTCGCCCGCATCCAAAAGTCCGTGAAGGTCTTTTCGAGGCCAGCGGCTTCGACAATAAGATCGGATTCAGGCACAGCGGTGGCTCCGGAGGACAGACAGCAGATGACTTCGAAGAACGATCAACGCGAAAAACCCTTGGACGCATCGCGCTCAAGTCGTCGACCTGGGGCATCAAACATGATCTGTCGAGCGCTTGGGTTGAATTGCCCATTCGCGAAGCCTTGCGTCTCGGCGGCTTGCTTCTCTGACGCGAGTTGCGCGTCGCGCCGTTGCTGCATCATCTTCTCACTACTCGTGATCCGAAGATTGAAATCAGCGAGCGTCGGCGGCACGGAGAACACTTCGGCGTAGGGTTGGCTCATCACATCGCGAACTGCGGCAAGCCACAGCTGACGAACCACCTGCTCGGGATGTTCCGCAAACGCAGGTGCGAGTCCACGCAAGCGCTGCAACTCACGCGAGAGTTTGCCTTCAAGCGCGCCCTGCGCTGCCTTCGCTCGATTGATGATCATGGCGGATTCACCGCCAATGTCGGGAGCTTCGAATCGGGCACCGATCGCAAGTAGGGTCGCGTTGGCCCTCTCCCGATCCTGCGCGGTCAGCGCACTGTCGTACTCCCCAACGAGTCGCACGAGATCCGCATACGCACGCTCACCAGCGATGGAAGTCAAGCGAGTCGCGGCCTCTTGCCGGGCGCGCTCCACCGCGGCTTTGACATTTTCACGCGCCGTCTGCGCTTCCAGAAATCGATTGCGAACCGCAAAAGGGTAGCTGCGCTCGGGTGCTTTCACATCCACGATGCTCACACCCAACTGCATCCCGCTCAGAATGGTGTTCGCTCGCTCGCGCACAGGATCCGCGAGAAAGTCACGCTGGGTGTCGACGAGTTCCGCGAGCGTGAGTGCTCCGGCCGCTTCAACGGTTGCTTGCATGAGCACATGCTTGACAATCTCATCCATACGAGCGCGGTCAGCTGCTTCGAGGAGTTGCACGATGTCGTCGACGACATAACTCGCCTCGATCTTCGCGTGCGCGAGATCTCCATCGCGTGTGAGCAAGGAGCCGTCTGCTCCCGGACGCAGCGGATCCGTAAGCGTTGCACTCTCGATCTGCTCTTCGATCGTCTTCAAACTTGGCTTGACGACCGGCCAAAACTCGCGCTCCAATCGGACCGTGCGACGCGACTCGAGCGAGACCACATCACCGACAGGGTAAGGCCAAGTCGCGTGAAGGCCAGGTTCAAGTTGACGCTCGAGTCCTTGCCCTTCGATCCTTCCGAACAGCGTCTTTACGCCGGTGAATCCTTCCTCCACCTGCTGGAATCCGGAGAAAAGGAAGGTGACGATGAGCGCGAGGACGCCAAGTTGCAGGATGCGATAGGAAAGCTTGAGCGCCTCCCCGAGCGATTGATTCGCGGGGTCAAGCGCGTCACGCATGTCGCCTTCGCTGACACC
>SXUJ01000091.1 GCA_005790565.1 Planctomycetia bacterium | reverse complement strand
GCGCTTCTTCACCGTTCCAATCGGACACGCTTGGCCGAGGTCAATGATCTTCACGAGACCCGTCCTGGCGGTGAGCATCACATTGTTCGGCTTCATGTCGGCATGCACGACGCCCTTCGCGTGCATGCTCGCTAGGCCAACGGCAACCTGCGCGAAGATTCGCACCGATGCGAGTATCGACTTGGGTGGGTGCTCCTCAAGTGTGAGCCCATCCACAAACTCCAATACAAGGCCAAGCTCCACCGTCCGAAAGAGTTTTCGCTTGCGCTCAAGTCGCACTGTTCCGCGCACATTGGCGTGCTGCACCTTACTTCCAAGGGTGTACTCGGCTTCGACTTGCTCAAGGAACCGATCGTCCCGCTCTGACTTGCGCACGACATGCTTGAGCGTGAACAATCCGTTGGAATCAGGGTCGCGCACGACATACACCGTGCTCGCGGCTCCCTCTCCGAGCTTCTTCACAATGGGATAACCAAACAGCTCCTGAGACATCAGTTCCGCATTCTGCCCCAAACTCAGCGGGAGTGCTTAGGTAGCCAGGGCGGCGAAAAACTGCTCGCGCGCGAAGTGGACACCCGGATCCGAAACCGGACTCAAATCGGCGTGGAGATAAACCGCGGAGTCGGGGATTCCGTGCAATCTCTGCAGTTCCTTGACGGAGCGAATCAAGGCGTCTAACTGCGCCTCGGTGAATGGTCGGCGATCGCCATTGCCCGCGAGGCAGATTGCAATCGCGTGTTCATCGAACCAGGCAGAGTCGGGTTGACTCCCGTCTGGTCGCTGAGCGGTTCCGCTGCCCGCGCGTTGTTCGGTCCAGCGACGACCCGCAACAACCGACCCATCAGGCGCGTCAAGACCGTTTCCGATGACGAAGTGAAAGGGCATCGAGTCGAGCCCGAGTGCTTGCGAACTTCGGTCAAGTGCCTCCACGCTCGCCGCGGGCGTGCCTGAAGCGTGGATCACGATCGCGAACCACTGGGGGGCGACTCGCGATTCCTCGAACTGCCCCAAACTCACTGCCTGCATTGCGCGAGCGTGTTGGAAGCCACCACTCGCAAACATCAGTCCCCCAACGATGGTCAATGCTCCAACGAGCACCCCCCACACAACCCCTCCACGACTCGGAGTCTTCCGAGGGATCGATCGATCCCGAGCAGGAGCGGCTGACCTTGGAGAACGAGATCCCGCGGCGCGGGCTGATTTCAACTTTGAGTACTTCGGCACTATCTCGCGTCCTTGCGTGAACACCAAGAAGAAGGAGTCGAACCATCGGCAGTCATGCGCACCTTGCATGAATTCCGCCCCCTTCACTCAATCAACGCCAGGCGAGAGTCGCGCGCGCAGTGCTGGTTGCGGCGTCCCGAAAACATCCGTGACTTCCAGTGGCTGATACTTCTGACGCATGTTGTCATAGGTTTCGTACTGGGTCCGAGGTTCATCGCGTGGAAAGAGCACCTTCTGGCATCCACTCAGTCCAGCCCCCGCCACGGCCACAAAAATGCCAAGAAAACACGCGTCGCGCAAAGAGTTGGTCGTGCGATTCCGAGGCATGTGTTGGATTCTAGCTGCCCCTCGACTGTATGCCAGACGATGACTCCTCGGCCGCAGATCGCTTGATTGCGTCCTTCTTGATCACCCTCAGCACCGCATCGGTGTGAAACTCCTTGCCCGTCCAGCCATCCGTGAAAGAGGCCGTGATAAGCGCCGTCTGCAATTCCTCCGTCAATCCGGCCAGGGGGAGTTCGACGGTGTAATGAGACCCCATGAACCCGGATCGATAGCAGGCGCGCAGCGCAAGAGGCGGAATGGTTGTCGTCGCAAGCGTTTGTGCATCGTGCCCCGCGCGTGCACCGGTGACTGTGACCTCGAGCGTGCCGACCGCTTGCATTTCGTGACCAAACGCATCCTGCGCCGCAAAGAGCAAGATCGCGGTATCCGCCCCGCCTCCCCGCCGAATCATCGACCCACTCACAAGCGTGATACGAGTCACGCGGGGAGTCGCCTCTCGAATCTCCGAGGATGGTTCACGCGTCGTGTCACTCGCCTTCAGCGCAAGGTACTGTTGTTCGAAGGACGCGGCGGCGCGCTCGGCTGCGTCCACCTGGCTCTTGAGTGATTGGTTCTGCGCGCGAACCGCGTCATTCGTGCTCGGCTTCAGCACGGTCGCTCGGCAGCCTCCAAGTACGAGAGCACCACATCCACAGAGACAAATGAGTGCGCGAACCGTGGGTGTGCAAACGCTCGATTGGATCTTCATGATTCGAATGCTCCTCCGTCAACACCATTTTCGGTGTGCCCTGTCCACCACACCTGAAACGCGAGCTGCTCTAACGACACAGTGAAGTCGACACTAACGATGCTGACGCCCCTTGGCGCAGACACCCGCTTGGGAGCAAAGTTCAAGATGCCAACAATACCCGCCGCAATCAGTTCGTCCGCGACGCCTTGCGCAGACTCTTTCGGCACCGTCATCACACCCAATCGCACATCGTGCTCAACGATGGTCGCACGAAGGTCTGACATCGCGCGCACGGTGCGGCCTGCGCTCTTCGTACCCACAACCTTCGAGTCGATATCAAAGACGCCAACAATGTCAAAGCCTTCTCGCTTGAATGGCCCGTAGGAAGTGATCGCGCGACCGATGTTGCCGATGCCAACGACCACGATGGGCCAGACCTGATCACGACCCATCATTTGACGGAGCCGCTTCAAGACATCCACTATCTGGTAACCCCGGCCGGATTGACCAAGCGAACCAAACAGCGCGAGATCCTTGCGGATCTGCGCGTCCGTAAGACCGAGACTTGCGCCAAGTTCACGGGAACTCACGCGGTCTTGACCGTCATCAAGGCGTGTTTGAAGTTCGCGCAAATACAAGCTCAGTCGTCGCGCCGCTGGTCGAGGAATGTGTGCTCGATGCGGCACGGACGCATGGTACGCGCCGCGCGTTTGCCCTACCTTGACAAGATGCACCTCGGTGATGCCCTTTCCTCGCAGGCCAAAGCGGCGCGCCAAGCGCCGACGGTGAGTTTCGAGTTCTTCCCCCCCAAGACCGAGGCCGGGTGGGCGCCGCTTTTTCGAACCGTTTCTGATTTCACGGATCTTGCGCCCGCATTCGTGAGCGTCACTTATGGGGCAGGCGGCACGACTCGCGACAAGACCCACGCGCTCGTGCTACGAATTCGACGCGAGACGCCGCTGCAGCCCGTACCACATCTCACCTGCATCGGTCACACGCGCGACGACATTCGACGAATTCTCGAACTCTACGCAGCCAATGAAGTGGAGACCATTCTTGCACTGCGTGGCGACCCGCCAACCGGTGCAAGGTTTCATTCGCTCGGCGATTTCCAACACGCGGCAGATCTCGTGCGCTTCATTCGCGTGGAAGGTGCGCGCCTCGGAGTGCATGGCGGACGAGGATTCGCGATTGGCGTTGCTGGTTTTCCGGAAGGACACCCCGAAACTCCAAACACACTGCATCAGCTTGATCATCTCAAGGCGAAGGTGGACGCAGGCGCGGACTACATCGTCACGCAACTCTTCTTTGACAACCATGCGTTTCATGATTGGCGCGAACGCTGCGCGCTCGCACATATTCGTGTCCCCATCATCGCGGGCATCATGCCGATTCCTTCGATAACCGGTTTGCAGCGCATGGCTGATCTTGCGGCAGGGACACGATTTCCAGCCGCATTACTCGCGCAACTCGCGGCTGCTGGGACCGACGCACGGGCGGTTGAAGATGCAGGCATCCGTTGGGCGGAAGCGCAGTGCCGCGACCTTGTGGCCCACGATGTTGATGGCATGCACTTCTACACTCTCAACAAGAGTGATGCAACGAAGCGCGTCTGCCGATCGATCGGTTTCCCCTGCGCTCGATCAAGCCTGAATGTCAAGGTGTGAAGGGGGCGCGTCGGAACTGCGCTCACCCGCCCCGCGAGACCCCTGCGCTGGACCGCGCGGTTGTTTCCGGTTGTGCTTTTCTTCTTGCGCGGCGTCGGGCTTCGAGAGCACGGCCTCTGTCAACTCAACACTATCCGCTGCACGAATTTCTCCTTGCTCAACGATACGACGGAGCGATTCGCGCGATTCCTTAGAGATCGGCTTCGCCTTTCCGTGCGACAACTGCTGCGCGGCAAAACTCGCCGCGAGGGGTTGAAGTGAGTGGGGCGTTCCGAAGGTGCTCATCGTGAGAAGAGGCTTTCCAGAGAAAAGATCGGTTCTGCGGCATTAGTTTCAAAAATGAATCCGAGCGCAGAGGATGAAACTGCGCTCGGAAGGGACGAGATCTGGCACGAATGCCGCGTGCGAACGGTATTTTCGGGCTTTCTAGGCGGCTAGGGCGCGCTTTGTCTCTCGCGCCGGCGGCTGCTGGATGAGGGAATCGACCTTACGAACTCCATGCGTGCGCGCCAACTTCAGTAACTCTGAAGGCTCAATATCCAGTATCACCAACTTCCGCTCAGTCGCGACGATGCGGGCGCCGGTTGCACGAAGTCGATCGAGCGAGACCTTGGAAACTTCCTCCATCAACACCGCCACTTGAAGCCGGCCCCCTTGGTCAAGGCTCAATCCCAATCCCTCAAGGATGGCGGGAAGGGTTGTTAGGTCGAGTTCCGCGGCAGCGGCGACTAGTGCCAGCTCTCTTCCGAGCCGTCGCGCGAGCAGATCGAGATCGGCGCGTTGGAGAACCAGTGTGACCGTTTGCTCAGGACTCGGGCTCTCGGATGGAGCAGCGCTCGGGTCGTTGGCAACCGCCGCGCCCCCTTCGCCCTTCGACTGCGATTCAAGATCGAACCCGGCACTTCGCTTTCCACCCGATAGGTGGCGCCCGTCGCTTGGCACGCCGTTGCGTAGGGAACTCGTTATGCCACCGCTCGCATCTCTCGCGACATTGGAACCGCGCTCGCCCTTGGGTGAATCGCTCGATTCTTCAGTTGAACTCTGTGGAGCGCGCCGCTTTTCTTTCTCGAAAGCCGTCGAGGGGACTGGCGCTGCTGTTGGGCGAGGTGCAGGGGTTGCTGCTGCAGGTGGGGGCGGGCTCAAGACCGGAACCGAAAGCGCATTGCCACCAGGTCCACTTGGTGCGCCTGGCACCGGCACGCCGCCGAATCCACCACCACCACCACCACCGACGCCGCCACTCGTTGGGGGCGAGAGGAGCGTTCCACCAGAGAACGGCCGGCCCACTGCAGAGTTTGGCTCTGCTCGATCGAGTGCACGACCCCGTTGCGGCATCACACGTCCAGCCGGCGCCTCCTTCCCGAAGTGCCGGGCCAAACTCTCAGATGGTTCGACGAGTTCACCGAGTGCGACGGCTTCTTTCGCGGGGCTCCCGCCTGCATCAAGCCCGTCAAACTCTTGCTTCAATCCATCGAGCTTCTCTCGGCGCTGGGCGTCTTCGGCGCCGAACGAAAGTACCACTGACTCATCAAGTGTCCGAGTCGCGTCAGTGAAGCGAGACTCAATCAGAGCGTCACCAACCGCGTCCTTCTGCTCGATCCCCAACCAATTCGTCGCCAAATCGGTGCGCATCGCCTGTGCGCTTCGTACTCCCTCTCCAAAGAACCCGGCCCAGTTTGTCCCCTCTGGAAGTTCGATTGGGACGACCACCAACATGGATCTCCCTCCCACTGTCACACGGCTCTTCTCAACCGCAACGAAGCTGGTGTAGCGGGTTGCGATGTGAAAAGACTCTCCAATCTGCACGACTTGGCGCTGGATCTTTGGATCAAGCGATTCGTTCTCGACGGCGGCCATGTGTGGAAGGAGAATGTCATCCACCTTCGCTCGCGCCCACAAAGTCTCTACAACGCCGTGCGCTGGCTCTTGCGCAGGGAACTCCACAGCAATTCGTTTCTCCCACGCGCCTGCAGCGGTACGACCGCGCACGACTGCCTCGCCCTTCGCGCCCTTGCCATTGGGATCGAATCGCCCAAGCACGACGAGTGGAGTCTGATCGAAGAGGTCGGGGAGTAATCCACCTCCGGGGAGCAGTGCGGTTGCGCCGAGCGCGGGATCGAAAGAAACTTCCACATCCGTCAGTATTGGATTCTCGATGCGGCGAACAAATCGTTCCACAACCGCATCAGCCTCCTCGGCGAGCGTCACAACATCACTCGCACCGTTCCCAGCACGCGCCATTTCCTCGATGAGGTAACGGTTCACGCTGCTGCCGATGCCAAAGCTGAACACGCGACTTGCTCGCGCATTGTCACGGATCGCGGCGATCACGCCCTGGTCGTTGCCGATGTAGGCGTCTGTGAGGAACATCACGTAACGAGTCCGCGCATCCTCCTGCTGAAACTCTGCCCGATCGATTGCGAAGACGCGCGCCGTCTCTCTCGTCAACCAGCGGCCCTCAAGAAGAAACACCTTGCCGTGTGCGGCGGGCATCGCCACTGCCAGTTCAACCGGAATCGTCAGTCCGCCCGTGAGCGTCATGCACTGCGCACTCAAGGCTTCGCTCTTGACCGCGACCTTGACGATCCGACCATCGGCGGGAAGTTCAAGAAGCCTCGCCGGTTCGAGTGCGCTTCGTCCTGGTTGGATGAGCGCGGCGTTGATTGCCGACATCATCTCAGTTCCCCCGCCACCTTCTTGCCGTTCCACCATTGCTTGCGCGGCGGCGATGTTCTCTGGTGAAGCAATCTTTGGCGCGTCCCACAGCACCCGCGTATCTCCCGCAAAGGTGATGACGTTGAACACGTCCGTCGAACGCATTTTCGCGATCGATTTCGACATGACCTCTTTCGCCTTCTCGATCGGGAATCCGTTCATGGAACCAGATGTGTCAAGGACGAAGATGAGTTCGCGCGGTCGGACTTCCGTCGTGGCCACGCGAGCTGGAGGCTCGAGCATGAGTAAGAAATATCCGCCCTTCGTCTCCTGTGGCCGTGGACCAGAGCCCTCCGCATCCACATGCGCGAAAAACGCGGGTTCGATCGAGTCGTTCGCGACTTGCCACGACAGGATGAAGTCCTTGTTCGGAATGGTTGTTCCGCCGGCCAGAGTCACCTCGCGACAAGTCGCCGAGGTTTCCACAATCTCAACCTGGTGCTGCGTGCTCGTCACCGACCGAATGCCCGCGCCTCCCGAATCAAGATTGACTCGAATCGAAATGTCGTGTCCAGCGCGTTCGGTAGGGTGCACGGGCATCGGGGTGATGCGCGCGGCATCTGAAACTTGATCAGTGTTGCCGGAAAACCCAGTCCCCGGGTTGACCTCAAGTTTCGCATAGAACCAACGACCGTTGATTTCGCCAATGCCGCTCTGCCACAGTGACCCGTGTTCTGTACTCCCGTTTCCATACTTCGCATCAAAACGCCAAGGCTCTCCAGACTGCATAACAACATCAAAGCATGCGGCGTCCGGTGTGCGAAGTGGAACGGCCGCGGCGAGAAGCTCGAGCAACCGGGGCGCTGGGACGAAACAACCGTCCTTGGTTTCGATCGCAGCCGGCGCACGCAAGACCACGCCCTCGCGGACCTGGAATCCGTCAGGAAGGGTGGGCATCGACTCTGGTCGACCCGGAATGTAACGAGGACCGACAACAGTGGGGAAACTCCACGAGTAGACGCCATCACGGCGTTGCACAAGTTCCACTGTCGAAATGCGAATCCGGACGGTCGCGCCCGGTTCGATGTTGGCGACAGATTGCGTGAAGATGTTTGGTCGCTCTTGTTCGAGCAAACTCGCGACATACCCAGACTCGCGCGCGGATTCGTAGATCATGCGCGCCGCGTTTCGCTCCTTCACTTCACTCTCAACGACAATCTCGCCGCTCGGCCCCCGAACAATCATCGTCATGCGATCAACCGCAGCTGCATTGGAGAGGGGGAAGGTGTAGAGCGCTTCAATCGTGCGGGGATAAGGATTTGAGTAGACCTGTTCAATCGTCGTGCGAACAAATGGGCCGCTCGCCTCTGCAACGACATCGGTGTGTTGAAGTGGACAAGGCCCAAGCACCGCCCCATTTTCATCGAGCGCACTCAACTCGCCGCCCTCGGGGACAAGGACCATCCCTCCTTGCGCGAACGCCGACTTTTGGCTTGTTTCGCTGAACAAAATGCCCAGGGTGACCATCGTGGCGAGAAGTGCTGCGGCGGCCGCGAGTCGAGGAATCCAGCGACGGTCTCTGATTGGGTGGGCGAGGCGCAGTGGCGTGGCTGCGAGTGCGCCAGAAGCATGCGCGGTCGCGATGGTGTCGTCGCGCATCGCTTCAGCGCGCGCGCGATTCTCGTCATGCCACGCACGAAGCGCGGCGTCGAGTGGATGCGCGGGCAGGTGATGCATGTCAGCCTCTCTGGGTTGATTGGGCTCTTGTGGATTCGGTTGCGTCGGTGTCATGACTGCACTCCTTGTGCCGCGAGTCGAAGCGCGAGAAACTCCCGTGCCTTCGCGACGAGTCGGTAAAAGGTGGGGCGCGAGACGCCGAGCGCGCGCTTTGCGGCGTTCACGGGATCTCGTTCGATGTAGTAGAGATGCAGCGCGAGTCGCTCGTCTGCGGGAAGCGCGTCAATGGCCGCGCTCAGGAGTGCGGAAGCCTCTTGTCGTTCAAGCACTGCGCTAGGGGACTCAGGCGCGCGACGGATTTCGTTCTGCATACCAGTCTCCAGATCGCGCTTCCGACGAGTCCAAGACGCACGGCGTTCGCTACACACGAATCGTGCAATCGCGCAGATCCACGCTCGAAATCCACGGCAGTCGGTCACTGTGCGACGCTCTCGGAATGCGCGCAGGAAAGTTTCCTGTGTCGCCTCCTCAGCATCATCAAGAGAACGGCTGGGAATCCCGCTTCGACACAACGAGAGGATGAGCGGAGCATGGCGGTCATACAACCGTCGCCCTGCTTCGGGGTCGCCTTCGTTGAGTGCGGCAAGGTCCTGGCAATCGTCGGTCACGCTCAGTTCCATGGCATTGGATTGTCTGCTGTCTCAGTGTTGATTGCAGATTCATTGATTTCCCGACTTGGTCGGACCACTTCGTCCGCGACGGGACGCCCCGACGGTGGAGACTCCCGCTCGATGCGATTGAATGACGACCCATCTCTTGTTCGCGCTTGCCTCGGTGGCAACCGGTTCGCCTGGTCAGAAAGCCCGCCTTGCCGCGATAGTCGGTTGCACCCAGAGCGATGCCGTGTTGCGCTACTCGCCGAAGCGGGCGGATTCTGCGTTCGCGCAGATCTCAATGGTGACGCGGTGGTGGGCGCCGCTGATCTTGCGATGTTGCTTAGTAGTTGGAACGAGTAATGATGGTGAAGGCGATGCCCGCTTCACGGAGTATCGCCTCGCTCTTGCTAATCGACTCAAGCCAATGCGCATCCGCATCGGTCAATCCATAAGTCACGACTCGCGTCACGCCGGACTGCACGATCGCAAGGGCGCAATGCACACATGGGAAAAATGTGGAGTACAGCGTGCTCCCAACCGGGCTGACGCCATTTCTCGCGCACTGCACCACCGCGTTCAACTCCGCGTGCACGATGAGGTCGTACTTCACTGGTCGCTCAAGTCGCTCGGGCAAGTCTTCCACACCGCGCGGCAGTCCGTTGAAGCCCGTCGCGATGATTTGCATGCTCGAACTCACAATGACCGAGCCAACGCCGCGCGATGGGTCTTTGCTCCATCCCGCGATCACCTCTGCCACTTGAAGGAATCGTGTATCCCATTTCGCCTGGCGATCCTGCGTGTCCGACTGAGTCATCACGGCAATCCTCCTGTCGTCGCGACCGTGGATGGGGTTGGAGGAAGCGGCGGCTCCCCCGCGAGCTCTTCCACCGTCCATGATCGCGTTCGGCCGCTGGTTTGTTCGCGAACCACTCGAACCATCGAACTATCGATAGCGGATGCGTTGTTTCCCCACGCACTTCGAACATAGGTCAACACTGCAGCAACATCATCGTCGGTGGCGAGCGGAGGGGCTTGCATTGCTTGGTTGTAACGGACTCCATCCACCTCAACCTCGCCATCGAGTCCATGCAACACAATTCGAATCAATCGTCCGGGTTCGCCGAGCACATAGGGGCTTCCGCGCAGTGGCGGGTACACGGGCGGCTGCCCGCGCCCATTGGCCTGGTGGCATGTCATGCAATTCGAAAAGAGCCGCTTGCCGCGATCGGCGCCTGAGCCTTGTGCTGATGAAATGAACTTCGGCGCAATGCGTGCAAGGTCGTGCCGTCCTGGCCAATAGAGGTGCTGATCGCACGCCTTCGCGTGGCTCGCAAGTTGGGTGTTCGTCGCAAGCAATGCCTCCCATGCACTCGGTTTCTCCGTAAGCAAGAGTTGCACTGGTTCCTTGTTGTTCAACTTCTGTGCTCCGGCGACACGCTCAAGCGCGATCTCTGATTGCCATGCTCGCGAAACAGGTGCGCTTGATGCAAGGTGAAGCACGGCGTGTGCGCCGTGAGGTGAACCACCATCGAGAACGAGGTCGCAAAGTTCCGCAAGGAAGGCGCGCGCGCCAGTGGTGTTCGCCGCAAGGAGAGATCCACTCGATATCTGCGCGAGCATCGCGTGCTCTCGACCGACCAAACTTGAGAGCACCGCGCTTCGCATCAACCGCCACTCAAGGTCGTGTTCGAGCAACTGTGAAAGCAGTTCGAGAGCGAGCGCATCACTCTCAAGCGCGGCGGCCGCGAGTGCGACTTGGGCGCGAACGAAGCGATTCTCGTCATGTGCGAGATGTTGGAGAAGTGATTCGAGCCAGACCGGCTGACCAAGTTGCTCTGCCACCCGAAGCGCGGCAACGCGCAACATTGGTTCGCCCTGACACGCAAGCTCCACATCGGTTGCCAAACACAACGAGATTGCGCCCAAGGTCTCGAGCGCTGCAACCTGGACTTCCACGGAACTGCTCCCCTGTGCCAAGATCGCCCGAAGTGGTCCTGCCGCGAGTGGATCGCGACGCGCAACCAATTCGCGACGCACTTGATCTCGCAATCCCTTCTCCTTCGTTGTGAGAAGTTCCACGAGCTCGTGGGTGCTTGTTTCGGAGAGCTTTGGTGGTGAGTAGAGTGGTACGCCATCGCGCACGATGCGCCAGATTCGTCCGTTGGAAAGAGGAAGGGTGAGACGACGAGTTTCAACCTGCTCTCGTAAGAAACTTGTCATAAAGTTTCGATGCTGCACGATGCCACGATACATGTCCGCGATGTAGAGCGCGCCATCCAGACCCGCTCCGCACCACACCGGTCGAAATCGTTCATCGGTGGAAGTCAAGAACGACCGCGGCGCATCGGCGTTTGTCGCAACCGGCACGCTGTCCTTCTCTGATAGATCGAATCGCTGAACAAGGTTGCCTGTCACTTCGCAGACAAATGCTTGTCGCGGCGCATCCGCGAGAGCGGCGCCTTCGTGAATGTGTGTCCCGCAGGCGCCGGTGAAGTTCGCCAGTCGTCCATCCTTGAGCGTGCCCTGTTGGTATCCGCGATTCACGCCAGGGGTCAGATGACTCGGCGCGACGACGGTGTCAGTCGCAGCCCGCGCTGGAACACCCTCAAAACCCCTGAGTTCCGGTTGCCGCGCGGCGGCCGAGCGCGAAACAAGGTCGACGAGGAGTGGATCGGAGTTGGGTGAGCAATACACGCGACCAAACGAATCTTGTGAAATCCCCCACTGGCCATGCGCGAGTTGTGGCACAAGGTCGAAACCGCCGGTTGCGTTCGGACGAACACTGAAAGGGCTTTGTGAAAGCAGGAAAGTCCCATCAAGTGCAAAGTAAAGACCGTTCCCAGCATGCTCCGGATTATCGAGCGCGGGCTCAAATCCACCAGCGATCACCTCGGTCCGGTCTGCACGACCATCACCATCAGTATCGACCGCATAGAGGAGATTCGGCGGCTCGATCAAGAGCGCGCCGCGAGCACCCGTTGTGTTTTGTGTCCCACCAAAGGTCCACGGGGCAACCGCGCGAGGCGCGACAAGCCCGTCAAGAAAGTCATCAGCGTGATCGAACACTCCATCCGCATTCGTGTCTGAGAGCACTTTGATGCGACCTGTCGCGCTCAACTCATCACTGCCTCGAACATCCGTCATGTAGCTCGGCATCTCCACGACCCAGAGTTTGCCGTCGCCGTCGAACGAAAAAGCGACCGGAGATTCAATCAGTGGTTCACAAGCCACAAGCTCGGCGTGATAGCCAGGAGGCAGTGCGAATGTCGCGAGTTCCTCCTGCGGAGTGAGTGGTGCCGGCGGCGTGAGTACGCGCCATTCGGGCGGAAGTTGAGGTTGAGTCTCCCCCTTGCGATCTCCATTCTGCGCAGAGACCACCGTCGTGGCAGAAACGGCAAGCAGCACCGAGGTCTGTCGAATCACACGGGAATCAAGCATAGAACCGACAAGTGTACGAAGGTGGTTGGAAGAACGAAACAGGCGGCTTCACCATTCGATTGGGGAAGCCGCCTCGTGCCTCATATCGTGTATTCGCGCGCAAATCTCACTTCGCAGGTGCTGATGCGCCTGACAATGGCGCACTGCTTTGCATGCGCTTCACAGCGTCTTCCTTCGACAGCATCGTGACCTTTTCGATCAGCACCGCCGCGGTTGGAACATCTCCCATCTGCCCCTTTCCACCGGGAGTCGTCGCAACGCCAACCCCGGTCTGCACCTTCTTGATCGCGTCGACAGCTTCCATGCCAACGACGACGCGCCCAAAGACCGCGTACGCAGCACCGCCGTTTGGGCGGTCAAGCATGCCGTTGTCCACCGTGTTGATAAAGAACTGGCTCGTCGCGCTGTCGGGAACGGAAGTACGCGCCATCGCGATG
>SXUJ01000090.1 GCA_005790565.1 Planctomycetia bacterium | reverse complement strand
CGATCACCGAGTTGCCGAGGTGGCAGAGATTCCGCAGGGTGCGCAGCAATCGATCATTGTCGCGCTGGTGCAATCCGATGGTGGGTTCATCCAGCACATAGCACACGCCGACGAGTCCACTGCCGACTTGGGTCGCGAGCCGAATGCGCTGCGCCTCACCACCACTCAGGGTCGCGCTGCGCCGTTCAAGCGAGAGGTACTCGAGCCCAACGGAGGCGAGGAACCCAAGTCTCGCATGCACTTCCTTCAGAATCGGTGCAGCGATCGCTTGCTGCTCACTTGTGAGCGTGAGCGTGCTGAAGAATCCGATGGCGCGGGTGACGGTGAGCGCGGCAACCTCCGCGATGGAGAGCGAGAGCGCGCCGCTGTGGAGTTGCACCGCGAGCGCTTCTTTGCGCAATCTCGCGCCGCCGCACGCGGGGCATTCCGCACTGCTCATGAAAGTATGCAGCCGCTCCTTCACCGCGTCGCTGTCTGTCTCGTTGTAGCGCGTGCGGAGGCTTGGGAGGACGCCATCAAACTTGAAACCGAGTTCCTTCCGGCGATCGCCCGTTCCGTGAAGCAGCATTTCGCGCTGTTGCTGCGTGAGCTTCGCGTAGGTCGTTCCGGCGTCGATGTGCAGCGCCTTCAGCACCACGCGCATCTGTCGCGCGTAGCGATTGTTCATCCGAGGGCCATTTTTCAAGAACGGAGCGAATGCCTTGAGCACCACCTGACTATGGTCGGGTACGACAAGTGCTTCAGAGAATTCGTTCACCGTACCAAGGCCTGCGCAACTTGGACACGCGCCGTGTGGCGAGTTGAACGAGAACAAACGCGGAGCGAGTTCGTCGATCGCGCACTCGGCATGGAGTGAGCAGGCGAGCTTTTCGCTGAATCGATGCTCGACCCAGTTGTCTGGCGCGGAGGTGTTTTCGATCAAGACGGTGAGCGAACCGGCTGCGAGGCGGAGGGCGGTTTCGACGCTCTCGGTGAGTCGCTGTCGGCCGTCTTCGCTGATCACGATGCGATCGACAACCGCATCGATGTCGTGCATTTCGTATCGACCCAGCCCCAAGGGATTCTCGCCGCCGAGTTTGAGCGTCTCGCGGATGTCCACCACCTTGCCGTTCACCCGCGCCCGAACGAGCCCTTGTTTCTGCAGAGATTCAAGCACATCCTTATGAAATCCCTTCTTGCCGCGAATCACACACGCGCAAAGCATGGCGCGCTGCGACGGGAACTTCGCAAGGAGCGTCGTGACGATTTGGCTCGGGCTGGTGGCTTGGATTGGGTTGCCGCAGCGGTGCGTCTTCTTTCCTCGGAGTTCCTCGTGCCAACAGGTTGGCGTTCCGCAGCGCGCGAAGAGCAGTCGGAGGTAATCCCAAATCTCGGTGGTTGTCGCGACGGTCGAGCGAGGCGAATGTCCGCCGCTCCGTTGCTCGATCGCGATGGTCGGTGGGAGTCCTTCAATCGACTCCACATCAGGCTTGCCCATCTGGTCGAGAAACTGTCGCGCGTAGGAGGAGAGTGACTCCATGTACTTGCGTTGGCCCTCTGCGAAGATCGTGTCGAACGCGAGGGAACTCTTGCCCGAGCCACTGACCCCCGTAATCACGACAAACTGATCGCGGGGGAAGGCGACCGAGATGCCCTTGAGGTTGTGCTCGCGGGCTCCGGTGATTCGAATGGTGCGCGCGAAATCTGGGGGTGGGGCGGCAGGCATGCGGCGAGGATCGTAGAGGGAGAAGGCGGTCGGAATCGCCCCTTCGAGGCGCGGTTCTCAACCACTTCGGACGCCGTTGCGCGAGCGGAATGGGCGAATTGAAGCAAGATTGTTTCCAGAATGGAATACTTCGTGCAGTATTAGCCTCAATTGCGACGAACAAGAGGGTGTCCCTCCGCGTTTTCTTCGTGACACATCCTGAGATTGTTTTCCGCCCGACCGACCAGTGGTCGCCTCGCATGAACCTCGCATGACCCTCGCATGAGCGTCGCATCCCGCCTATCCCTTGCCTTCCCAGTCGCCCATCCAATGCGCGACGCGGTGGCACCATGTCACGCGTCGGTCGTATGGTCGATGTGTGCGGTGCAAACAATCACGCGCAAGCCAACGACGAGCAACAACCAATCAACAAACACGCAGGGTTCGAACAACAGTTCGGACCCTGTTGCTTTTCCACCCGAACCTGCCGGCGAGCACACCGCGCTCAACAGCGCGGAGTGGCGCGCGCTTGAAGTCCGCGCCTCGCGATTGCGTTTCGCGCCGCGGTAACGCCGCGAGGAGGTGTTTCGTTTTTTGACATATGGCGCTCAGCCGCATCCGCGGTGTGCTGTTTCCACCCGAGCGCTTCGCCGCGCGCGTGATGGCCGCTGAGATTTCCGTTGGAAAGCAAAGCGATCGTTCGGGGAAGCTCGGTACTCTGTGGGAAGACAAAGATGGCGCGCAAGGCAGCGCGAATGATGGAGATCCCGACTTCATAGGAGAATCGAATGCGTTACGAGCACGTGGTTGGCTTGTCTACTCTCGCGGTTTCATCGTGCCTGTTGGCCACGCCGCCGATGCAATGGCGCGTGGAGGATGGTGGGAATGACCACTGGTATGCGATATCACATGCGTATGGAGACTATTGGCAGGCGCGAGATCGAGCGTACGAGCGCGGCGGCTACCTCTGCACGATTACCAACGCGGCCGAGTCATCATTCGTGACGGCGTACATCGCGCTGCACATGAACCCCGGCAATCCGAATGCCTTCTGGATTGGAGGGCGCCAAGATTATCCATGGAATGGACCCTCAAATGGTTGGTCCTGGTATGGGTCGTATGCGAACGAGCCGTGGTCGTTCACAAACTGGGCGCCTGGCGAGCCCAATGATGCGACTAATGGGGAAGACTATCTCCAGATTAACCAAGACAATTCCGGGTGGAACGACCGACAGTGGACTGTCAACGCGCTTCCACTCATTGAGTGGGACCAAGAAAGCATCGCAACCGAAGATCGCACATTCTCCGCGAGCCGATTCGCTCCGGCGCAGCCTGCACCCGACGGTGGTGAGATCGTGACATTTGTCTTTGACGGAATCCCCATTACGTCCCAACACTTCTCAGTGCGCATCCGCGCTTCCGCAGACCTCGGCCTTCCGGACGAGTGCCTGTTCTTTCGTATCAACGGCGATTCCCCGTGGTATCAGGCCGTATTGTCGGGTGAGTCGGATTGCGCGTGGCCCGCGAGTTGTGGAACCGACTACGTCTCCGACACGATTCCGCACTCGGGCTCAATGAGCATCGATGTGTTCGCAACCCCCGGTGTGAGCGCAAAGGTTTGTCCAGACTCATTCGTCGAGGTGGCGCTGCAGTACGCGGATCAAATGGACTTCGACTGCAACAACAACCGTATCGATGACGCCTATGACATTCTCAACGGCCTTCTTGAAGACTGCAACGAAAACTTCTGGGCTGACTCATGCGAACTCGCGCGCGAGCCTGATAGAGACTGCGATGGAAACGGGATTCCTGACTGTTGCGATCAACTGAGCGGTGATTTCGACTGTGATCGCAATGGGGTACTCGATCGATGCGACATCGCCGCAGATTCTTCGCTTGACTGCGACGGCGACGGGCGGCTCAATCTGTGCGAACTTCTCATCGACGGCGAGTCGGACATTGATCGCAACAATTCTCCCGACAACTGCGACATCCTTGCTGGTCGATTAGCGGATTGCAATCACAACGACATCTCCGACCTCGTCGAACTTGCCGATCCGGCGAATGACGTGAATGGCGACACTACCCTTGACGCTTGCGGCAACGGCACCGCCGATCTGTTCGTCGACGGCGTGGTCAACGCAGCAGATCTCTCCATAATGCTTACGCTTTGGGGCAGCGACGATCCGCGCGGAGATCTCAATCGCGATGATATTGTCGGCGCGGCTGATCTTGCCATCATGCTTTCTTCATGGGGGCCGGTCGGACTCTGTGGAGATGGAATCGCCAACGCGGGCGAGAACTGCTGCAATTGTCCCGAAGATGCAGGTTGCGGGAGTGGATTTGATTGCTACTACGGGGTGTGCCTGCCGTGCCCCGGGGGGCAGTGCTCGCCCTACGGCGATGATTGCGATCTGCTCTACGGAACGGCCCCTTGGCTGAAGCTGGGAGGTTACTACGGGCCGTGTGAACGTGAGGACGTTCCTCTGGACTGCTACTCCTCCCTCTTCGATGCGCCACAGGGCCGCGGCTTCTCCATGAACATGCTCGCTTCGGATGCGTCGGACTCGAGCGTCATGGTTGCGTCATTGAGTCTCTTGTCGCTCCTTGCGATTCCTCGGAGTCTTCTCGTGCGCTTGAAGCGGCGAAGCCACAGGTGAGCCACAAGCAGACGCTGCACCAGTCCTTTAAGAGCGACAAGTCAAGAAGCGACATCGCCGCGAATGTTGCGAGACTCGCAGCAAGTGCGCGACTCCACGCGCGCGTGCGTGCCGTTTGGAGTCCGCGCCGAAGATCGCGCACGATCATGCACGCGAGTGCGACGAAGACCGCCGCTCCAATCACGCCGCGTTCCGTGAGCAGTTCAAGCGGCACATTGTGAACCCACGGCATTCCTCCGGGGGGTGTCTCCCAGCCTTGCGCGTGCGGAGCGGTCCGCGAGGCTTCGTTCACTTCGAAGAAGACGGCTGGGCCTTGACCAATGAGCGGTTGCTCGAGAAAGGCGCTCCACGCGATGCACCAGGTCTGAAGCCGCATCTCCTGTTGTGGTCGCAACGACTGTTCGAGTCGCGCGCGGAACGAGCCGAGGTCGGCTAGCCACGCGAACGCGCCGATGGCCACTGCAATCAGCACTGACCACTTGAGAAAGCGGCGGGTGCCAAGCCAACTGCGCAGGTTGGCACCCACAAACATGCCTGCGAGCGACGCGCGACTACTCGCAAGGAGGAGCGAGAAACACGCGCATAGAATCGCGCCCATCCGAATCCATCGCTCCCGCGCACGCGTTGAATCGATGAGCGAGATCGGCAAGAGCAGCGCGACGAATCCAACCTCGTTCGCATTCGCAAGGCTTCCGGTGTACCGGGAGTGGTCGATCGGTTCAGGAATCCCAAGGAGGAGGCTACGGCCGAACGCGAACTGCCACGCGATATCGATCGCGCACAGCACGATTGCGCCCAGCGCCGCGCGGCGCACGCAAGTCATGGCACGCGCATTCGACGCCATGATCTGCGCTGCCGGAAACACGAGCATCAAGAGGAATCCACTCGCGCCGCGTCGCATCGAAGTTTCCGCGTAGGGAGAGAGCCACGACGACGCGGCGCTCGCGATCGCGAACGCAATCAGGAGCGGTAGATGGCGCAGACGAACGGTGTCCGTCACGCGGTTGATGAGCAGGCCGGCGATGAGCAGCGCGACGACGATGATTGTGATCCCTGTCGTGAGCGGCCGACCGAGTGGCATGCACGCAATCAGCAAAATCACTGCAGCCGTGCAGAAGGTCGGCGCAATCCATTGCTTGGAAGAATTGGTTTGAGGCGTCAACACCATGGCACTCGTTTGTTCCGCGCGCGTCTCTCGAACCAACCCCGTCGTTTCCGCGACGGTCGTTTTTCATTTCGTCTCCGCTTGGGACCCAGCTCGCGCGTCAGGCTAGCCTAGCTCTTCCAACGCTTCTTTCGCGCGCGAGATCCGGCCTTGCCGGCTTCCGATCGCTCGGGCGCGTCGTTCTTCTTCTTTGCAACGCCGCGTCGGCTCAGGGCGGGGAGCGATTCGACGAGGCGTACTTCATCACGGATGCGCGCGGCCGTTTCGAAGTCGAGTCGCTCGGCCGCCTCGAGCATGGAGGCACGGAGTTCGTCGAGCAGTCGGTCGCGGTCGGCGGCGAGTTCTTCCTCGGTTGAAGTCGCCTCGCCTTCGGTTTCCTCGTCGAAGTCTTCGCCGCGATCCTTCGCTTGCATGCGCTTCTTGGCCGCGCGACCGGCCGCAAGTTCTTGCGCGATGCCGGATCGAATCGCCTTCTGCACACTCTTGGGGGTGAGCCCATGAAGTTCGTTGTAGGCGAGTTGCTTGTGCCGACGCCGCTCGACTTCCGTGATCGCGCGTTGCATGCTGTCGGTCACCGCATCGGCGTAGAGAATCGCACTCGCGTTCGCGTGCCTTGCTGCGCGGCCCATCGTTTGGATGAGTGCGGATTGGCTGCGGAGGAATCCTTCCTTGTCCGCATCAAGGATGCAGACGAGCGAAACTTCCGGCAGATCAAGCCCTTCGCGCAGGAGGTTGACCCCAACGAGTACATCGAACGCTCCCTCACGAAGGTCACGGAGCAGTTCTAGGCGATCAAGCGTTTCAATCTCGCTGTGGAGGTAGCGCACGCGCAGACCCTGCGCATCCAGATAGGCGGTGAGTTCCTCGCACAGCCGCTTCGTAAGCGCGGTCACCAAGGTTCGCTCCCCGCGCTCGGCTCGCTTCCGACACTCTTCAAGCAGGTCGGGCACCTGATTGCGCGCGGCGCGCACTTCAATCGGAGGATCGACGAGCCCCGTCGGGCGGATGACCTGTTCGACGACCACGCCATGCGTGCGCTCGAGTTCCCACGGTGCAGGAGTCGCGCTCACAAAAATCGTCTGCGGTGAAATCTCGCAGAATTCATCAAACTTCAGCGGTCGATTGTCGAGTGCGCTCGGCAGCCGAAAGCCATGATCGACGAGCGTTTGCTTGCGCGCGCGATCCCCGAAGTACATGCCGCGAATCTGCGGCATCGTGACATGCGATTCATCGACCACCACCAGCCAATCGTTTGGGCCTCGATTGGGCACGGCGCGGAAGTAATCCAAGAGCGTCCACGCGCGTTCTCCTGCGGCGCGACCGTCGAAGTGGCGCGAGTAGTTTTCGATGCCGTTGCAGAATCCGACCTCCGCGAGCATCTCAAGATCGTGCCGTGTGCGTGCGATGAGCCGTTGCGCTTCGAGCAGCTTGCCCTCGGTACGGAGTTCAAGCACGCGCGCATCAAGTTCCGCACGAATGGAAGCGAGTGCGGCGTGCTTGCGCTCTTCGGGCATGACATAGTGCACCGCGGGAAAGAGAAAGGCTCTCGTTTCATCCGCGAGGTGCTCGCCGGTGAGTGGGGCGAAGAGTTGGATCGATTCGATGGAATCGCCAAAGAGATCGATGCGAATCGCATGCTGCTCGGAGGCGGGGTAGATCTCAATACAATCTCCCCTCACCCGGAAAGTGCCGCGCGTGGGATCGATGTCATTGCGCGTGTATTGCATCGACGAGAGTTGCAGCAGGAACGCACGGCGCTCAAGATGCATGCCGCGCTCGATCATCACGACGCGATTGCGAAACTCTTCGGGCGAGCCGAGTCCGTAGAGGCAGGAGACGCTTGCGACGATGATGCAATCCTCTCGGCTGACAAGATTGCTCGTCGCCGCGAGCCGCAAGCGATCGAGGTCTTCGTTTCGCTGCGTTTCCTTCTCAATGTAGATATCCCGCGCAGGGATGTACGCCTCTGGCTGGTAGTAGTCGTAGAAACTGACGAAGTAACTCACCGCGTTGTGTGGAAAAAGTTCCTTCATCTCCTCGTAGAGTTGCGCCGCAAGTGTCTTGTTGTGACTGACGATCAGCGTCGGCCGGCCACTCCGAGCAATGACATTCGCGATCGTGAATGTCTTGCCGGTTCCTGTTGCGCCGAGCAAGACTTGGTGCTGCCGACCTTCGACAACGCCCCGCGTCAGTTCATCGATCGCGGTGGGCTGGTCACCCTTGGGTTGGAATGGTGAGACGAGCGTGAAGGCCATGCAGTGCAGTCATAGTAAACACGCCGCCGCAGCCGCGTGCAGTGCAGTGCTCGCGTCGATCACGCGAGGAGTTCGCGAATGCTGCGCCTCGCAAGGTGCAACGCCGCGGGGAATGCCGCCAACAGCGCGACACTGATGAGTATCACGCTTCCAAGTGCGATCGGTCGCCATGGCGCGTAAAACGGAAGGTCAAGACCCGCGAAGTCGTGATAAAACCGGGCGCCCATGTATGCGAGGCAGAGCCCCAGCAGCGTGCCGGCGACAACGGCGCCGAGTGCGACGATCATGGTCTCCGCGAGAATGAGCCGCAGCAGCAGGCTTGGCGATCCGCCGACGGCGCGGAGCACCGCGAATTCCTTCGCGCGTGCCTGTATTCCAGCCGCGACGACGCTACTCACCCCAAAGGACGCGAGGAGGAGCGCGGCAAACGAGATCGCGAGCGTTAGTCCTAACGCGGCGCCGCCAATCTCTTCGACAATTCCCTTGATCGCCCGTCCGCTGGTGAAGACCGCGCCCGCCACCGCATCGCTCACGCCGTTCTCGATTCGTGCTTCATCCTCAAGCGTTGTGCCAGGAGTCAGTCGAAGTTGCATCATGTACGCGGTGCGGGTGTCGTACTTTTCGGCGACGGTTCGCATGTCCATGAAGACACAACTCACGGCATTCTCGAGGTAGACGCTGCGCAGTCCATACACCTGTGTTGCGAGGTCGAGGCCCGCAGCCGTCACTACTCCGACCACTTCGAAGTCATGTTCGTGCTTGCCGCTTCCGAGTCGAATGTGCGCGCCCATGCCGATGCCGCGCGCGCGCAGAAACTCTGGCGCGACGAGGATGGCGGAGCCCGCTTCGAGTTTCGGAATCGCAACCTCTGGCGTTCCCTCTATCCAGTCGAGCTTGTTCATTTCGAGAAACGCGCGCGGTTCAAATCCGACGCAGACGACGCTCTCGGGCCCGATGCCTTCCACGCCGAAGACCTGCTGCCCGACAACCTTGAGTGGGAGATAGCCGATAGGCAGCGCCGCGGCGATCCCGTTGACTGCCGCAATTCGAGATTGCTCGGTCGGCGAGAGGCCGTTGGTGCAGAGCACGAATCCATCGGCAAATCGAACGCGCTCGCGGAGGTTGTCGATGATCGATCCGCCATTGGCTTGGGTGCTCACAAGCACGGCAATCGCGACCATCAGCGCACCCGCGGTGAAGCCGAGGCGGTAGGGCATGCGACGGACATTGCTTCGTAGGAGTCCGCGCGGGATGGCCATCGCGCGTTCAAAGATCCCACCCCCAAGGCGACTCATCACGAGCGTGACCGGGACTGCGAGAAGGAACCATCCGCTAAAGAGCAGCGGGAGGCCGAGGAACGCGTAGAGCCAGAATCGGGTGTCGCGTGATTCAGGCATGGTGAGGCACTGCTGCAGCGCGAGGAAGAGACAGCCAAGCAACGAAACCCGCACGATGCCTTGCGTCGTCGCCGCGCGTGCTCGTATCGTGAGCGCTTCAAGTGGCGAGACGCGGGACGCCAGCAGGGCGGGGAAGAGGGCGCCCGCAACGCCGGCCGCGACCGCGCCGGTGCATGCCAAGGTTATGCCGTCCCAACTCCAAGTGAATGGGCTTCGAAGATCCGCGCGGAACCACCACGCCAAACCCCACGCGATCGCGAGGCCCGCGGGCGCGCCGAGGATGCTGCCAAGTGATCCAATGCACAGACCCGTGATGAGTTGTCCGAATGCGAGTTGCAAGCGACTCGCGCCGATCGAACGCGCAATCCCCATTTCGCGCAGCTGCTCAAGCAACGCCGTGGTCATGCCGACGGTCACGATGGCTGCGCACGCAAGCATGCCAATGATGGTTCCGATCCAGATTCCAACTTGCGCCGCGACGCGCTGGCGATCAACCCCGAGTCGAACGCGCTCGGCGGGCTCAAGAATCAGTCCGTCGCGCACCAAGTCTCGTCTCGCATCGCACCACGCGGTGACATCCGTTCCCTCTTGGAGTCGGATTGCAAGCGTGGTGATGCGGCCTTCGCGTTGAATGGCTTTCTCGAGCGAAGGAAGGGAGAGATACGCAAGTGGCCGTTGGAGCGCGCCGAGTGAAGGTCGTCGGTAGATGCCAACGACGGTGAGTTCCATCGGTGTACCAAATCGCTGCACGCGAAGGATGTCGCCGATGGATGCATCAAGTGCTTTCGCGCTTGCTGGATCGAGCACGATTTCGCCATCGCCTCGCAGTCGTCTTCCGTCGCTCATCTCCATCTCGCGAAACGCAGCGTCCCGCGCTGGATCCACGCCTCGCGCTTGCACGGTCGCACGCAAGAGACCACGATCGGTTCCTGGAACTCCGATATGCGAAAGCGTGAGAGAACCACCCAGCCCGCCGGTGGCGTCGTCGACCTTGTCCCACGCGCGCGCTCGCTCAAGCCACGAGCGCTCGAAGGGTTCTCCATAACGATGGACGATGCGCGCGTCTGCTTCGCCAATGGAACGCGCAATCGACGCGTCGAAACTGGATTGCAGTGTGGACAGCGCCGCCGTCGCCGCAGCAACGAGCGCGGTCGCGAGGGCCACGGCGAGGACGAGGAGGATCGTCCTACTTCGCCGAGCGACTAAGTTCCTGTGCGCGAAGCGCCAACTCGCCCGCATCGAGGCCTTTCGTAGCAAAGGAGCCCGCGAGAACGCCGTCTCGCAGGACAAAGACTTTTTCGCAGTGCATCGCGATGGATGCCTCGTGGGTCACCATGAGAATGAGTGCCTGGTGTTCTTGCGCCAGCGCCCCGAGGAGTCGCGCAAGGCGTTGGCCGTGTTCGCTATCGAGGCTTCCAGTGGGTTCATCGGCAAAGAGAATCGGTGGCGCGAACAGGAGTGCGCGAGCAATGGCAACCCGCTGCTGTTCGCCGCCACTGAGCGCGTCTGGCCGGTGTTGCATCCGTTCCCCGAGCCCGAAGCTCTCGAGTAGGGCAACCGCGCGCGCGTGCATCGGTGCTCGCGGTGCGTTGTCTAACTCGCTGGGAAGAAGCACATTTTCGAGGGCACTCATCGCGCTCAAGAGATTGAACTGTTGAAAGACAATCCCGATCCCGCGACGGCGATACTGAGTCAGCTGCGCCTCGCTCATCGTGTCGACCCGCGAGCCCTGCACTTCG
>SXUJ01000089.1 GCA_005790565.1 Planctomycetia bacterium | reverse complement strand
CGACCTCTTCGAACTCAACGAGGCCTTCGCGGGGCAGGTTCTCGCCGACATCAAGCCGCTCGGCATCCCCGAGTCGAAGCTGAACATCTGCGGCGGTGGCGTTGCGCTTGGACACCCGATTGGCGCGAGCGGCGCGC
Organism: Planctomycetia bacterium; assembly: GCA_005790565.1. Classification (GTDB taxonomy): domain Bacteria; phylum Planctomycetota; class Phycisphaerae; order Phycisphaerales; family SM1A02; genus F1-140-MAGs142. Next base: position 2,930 of record SXUJ01000089.1, on the reverse strand, counting down.
GGGTGCTGGTGACGCTGATCCATCAACTCAATCGAACCGGCGGCAAGCGCGGCATCTGTTCTCTCTGCCTCGGCGGCGGAAACGCCGTCACCATGTTGATTGAAGTGTGAACATCCAATCGCGTCAAGCTTGCGCCCTAGTTGTTACGCACGGAGAGATGTAACTCAGGGCACGCACCGCAGTCTGTTCGCACGAGTATCTCAAGAGTTTTCCAGCGACCCGCCGCGCCGAAAGTGAACGCGTGATCGTCTTTGGTCGCGGTCGAAGCGATCTCATCGATCGCGTGGAAATCCACCAGCAAAGTAGCGACTCCCGACTCGACCGGAGCCGCCTCGTCGACAAACGCGACCAACGGTGACACGCTCAACACCGTAAATGGTTCTGGGAAAAACGCGCCTTCGATGCCGATGCGTTCGAGCACAACCCGGCGAGGTCGATTGCCGGTTGGACGCACGATCAGCGACGGCTTTGCCCAGATGGCCGACTGCACTTCCCAATCCACGCCGAGGCGAACCGAGGGAGACTCCTTCACACGGAACTCGACACCCTGTCGGTTCACGCCGTAACTCCAGGGCGAAACGCGCAACTCAATCTTGCAACTCTCGCCTGGCGCGAGCGTGAATCCCGGTTGTGCATCGACCACAATCGCGCTTGATGAAACCAGCCAACCCGCAATCGACGCGGGCGTCTTTCCTCGATTGAAGAGTTCGACCTCGGTTCGCACCGCGCCATCACACGGACTTCGTGTGCCAAGCGAAATGTGCGCTGGACGCGCTTCCACTTCCGCAGGCGCGATCGGCGGTGCGTCTGCGTCAACGCCGCGCGCTCCACGCAGACTGCGCGTCGATTCCCTCGGCGAGTCCTCGGTGCCATCCGTCGATTCACTCGAGACGAAGATGCCAAGCCCAACTACGATGACTGCGAGTGTGAACCCCGTGATGAGCGTACGCGCGGTCGAATGAGGGCGCGTGGGAATCATGGCGTTTGCGCCGCAGGCGCATTCCCGACTTCAACCGGTGTTCGTGCATTCCACGCGGTGATCAATTCCGATTCGCGCGCGCGAGAAATCCCCGGCGTGCGACCACTCCCCCACGCGAAGGTCGCGGGACGCTTCGAGCGCTGCGCATCAAAGTCCGCGAGCGTGTCGGCAGCGGTCTGCGCCAGCGGGCGGAAAGTAAGTCCATGCGCGATCGCTTTCGCGCAATTCGCTCGACCAACACCGGCGTTTTCTTTGCCCTCGGGAATCCAAAGCGGAAGCCCCATCCACGGACCAACCCCCTGCTCGAGGAGCCACTCCTCGTCGATCCAGACAAACTCGACGCTGTCGGAGACCGATGCCTTTATGCCCGCGAGCATCTCCTCCATGGTGAGCGGCCCCGCGGGGCCGTTGGCGAGGAAGGTTCCGGTGTGTCCATCCTCAACGAGTTGCATCATGAACTGCGCGAGGTCACGAACATCGATGAACTGCACGCGCGATGCATACGGATGCGGCTGCTTTGGCGCGAGCACCCTGCCGCCATCACCGATTCGCACCGGCCAATAGGTGAATCGAAGACTGTCATCACCAGGACCCACGATCAGCCCAGGACGAACCACCGTGGCTTTCCCACTGCATGCGCGTTCCACAGCTTGCTCGCAGAGAGCCTTCAATGGCCCGTAGCTCTCGCCGGTTATGGCTTCCGTGGTTTCATCTTCGATCTTCCCGACCGGTGTCGACTCATCGGGAGCGATCGAGTTGTCCGTGTACACAGAAATTGTGGAGACGAAGAGATACAACTGCGTCGCGGGTGCGAGGAGCTCCGCCGATGCCTTGGCGATGCGGGGGAAGTAACCAGAGTTGTCGATGACTGCGTCAAACGGGCGACCCTCACGCACGCGCTCGGCGACGACTGCTTCGAGGGACTTCAGCCCCTCATCCTTCTGCGGGTCACGATTGCCTCGTAACTGCACGATGTGCTTGTACCGCGCGTCCGCGAAGAGCGTGGGATCGGTCTTCCCGCGATTGAAGAGCGTGAGTTTCCAGCCCTTGGCGAGCGCCAACTCCACAAGGTGCGGACCCAGAAAACCCGTGCCACCGAGGACGAGAATATCCATGCCTCAAGCGTACCGCACTAGGGTGGTTGACAGAATGCAAGGAGCCCGCGACTCGCGCGGGCTCCTTGGAATCGAACGGGTCGGGCACGCTGATCAATAGCGGTAATGCTCGCTCTTGAAGGGGCCTTCGGCGGGAATGCTCAAGTACTCCGCCTGCTTCTTCGTCAACTTCGTGAGCTTCGCGCCAAGCTTCGCGAGGTGCAATCGCGCAACTTTTTCGTCGAGAGCCTTCGAGAGTGTCGAGACGCTGCGGCCGTAGCTCGAGTAGTTCTTGAAGATCTCCAATTGCGCGAGCACCTGGTTCGTGAAACTCGCGCTCATCACGAAGCTCGGATGACCAGTGGCGCACCCAAGATTCATGAGACGACCTTCGGCGAGGACGATGATTGAATTGCCGTTGGGCAGCACCCACTCGTCCACCTGAGGCTTCACATTGACCTTGCGGATGCCCTTGACCTTCGCGAGCCCAGCGATTTCGATCTCATTATCGAAGTGCCCAATGTTCGCGACGATCGCTTTGTCCTTCATCTGCTTCAGATGCTCCGTCGTGATGACATCGCGATTACCCGTCGCCGTAACGAAGAGGTCGCAAGAATCCACGACATCATCAAGCGTGACGACTTCGTAACCCTCCATGCACGCTTGCAGCGCGCAGATTGGATCGATCTCCGTCACCTTGACACGGCAACCCTGGCCGCGCAACGCTTGGCAGCAGCCCTTTCCAACATCGCCGTATCCGAGGACGAGCGCAACCTTGCCGGCGAGCATGACATCGGTCGCGCGCATGATGCCGTCAACGCAACTGTGTCGGCAGCCGTAGAGGTTGTCGAACTTTG
>SXUJ01000010.1 GCA_005790565.1 Planctomycetia bacterium | reverse complement strand
GCCGGTATGCAATTCATCGGCGCTGCCGATGCGCGTGAAGATGCGATCGAGGAGTCCAATGGTTGCCCGTTCTGCGGGAACGAACGAGCCAACATGCGCAAGCAGCGCGATGAGCGCCGTCTGTCGAATGAAGGTGCTCTTGCCCGCCATGTTGGGACCGGTGATCAGCGCGAGCGTGCCGTGTGAACTGGATTTCTCGACCGCGCCGAGAGTGAGGTCGTTGGGAACAAATCTCGTGCCCAGCATTCGCTCAAGAACAGGATGGCGGCCGTCGGTGTACTGCACCGTCGGGTACGGCACAATCTCCGGTCGAGTCCAACGATTCCGCTGCGCGGCCGCAGCAAGTCCATAGAGTGCGTCAATCTCTGCGGCGATTTCGCCAAAGTGGAGCATGCTTCGCACGACGGAAAGGCCTTCGCCGAGCAGTTGCCCGAGGAGTTCTTTCTCTCGTTCCACGGCCCGGCTCTGCGCGCGCAGCACCTTCTCCTCAAAATCTTTGAGTTCTGGGGTGATGTAGCGCTCTGCGTTGCGAAGTGTCTGTCGACGAGTGAAGTGCTCAGGGGCATGCACGCTCTGCGCTGTCGTGAGCTCGATGTAGTAGCCAAAGACATTGTTGAATCCAATCTTGAGGTTCGGAATGCCCGACTCCGCACAGAGCTGCGCTTGGTACTTCGCAAGCCAGGCGCTCGCGTCGCGTTGGAGAAGGCGCTGTTCGTCAAGAGGTGCATCCACGCCATCGCGAAACACACCACCGTCAGTCACCGTGAGCGGGGGGGAATCGACGAGCATGTGCTTCAGCTTTTTCCCGTATGGAACGAGGAGGACGGCAAGGGCCGTTGCAGCGCTCGAGTAGCTGACCAGGGCGTCGTGACTCGTGACAATGTCTCGTAGCGCGTCCGCCTCGACGAGCGAGCGAGCGAGTGAAGCAAGGTCGCGCGGCGTGACGCGACCAAGTGCAACGCGACCACCAATGCGTTGCACATCCGCAATCGACTCAAGGAGCGTCGCGGTGGCGTCACGCAATTGTTCGACTTCGATGAACGCTGCAACCGTCCGCTGCCGAGCCACGATCTTCTCGGCCTCCGCGAGTGGGAAGCAGAGCCAGTCTCGGAGGAGGCGCTTGCCCATCGGCGTGCGAAGTCCGTCAAAGACGCTCAAGAGACCAAGTGAACTGTCGAGCGACCGCATGGTGCGCTCAATCTCAAGCGAGCGCAGGCTTGTCGCGTCGATGGCGAGCGTGCTTCCCTCCACGCGGCGTTTGGGCGGTGCAAGATGCGTCAAGACCCGCGCGTTCGGAGTGGTGCTGGGCTGCGTTTCGAGGATGTAGCGCAGGACCGCGCCCGCCGCGCCGAGAGCCGGATCTTGGGCGGAAAACCCGAAACCCTCGAGATTGGCCACGCGAAACTGCGCCTTCAGCACTTCCGTCGCGTCGGTCAATCGGAAGTACCAACTCGGTCGCGCCGTGAGTGGGGTTGAGGCGGCTTTGAGGGGAGCGATGTGCGGAGAGATTTCTCCATCCCGAGCTTCGGCATACAAAATCTCAGCGGGGGCGAGTCGGGCGAGTTCGTCGGCAAGCGAGTGCAACGGCACATCAATGATCTCGAACGCACCGGTGGAGAGTTCGATCGATGCGATGCTCGCGGACGCAGTGCCGAACGCGACGGCGACGGTTGTGCATGCGCTCGATGCGTCGAGGAGCGAGTCGTCGACAAGGGTGCCCGGCGTGAGGACGCGAGTGACGGCTCGCTCAAGCACTCCCTTCGCGTCCTTGGGGTCTTGCAGTTGCTCCGCGACGGCGACGCGATGGCCGAGCGCGACCATCTTTCGAAGGTACGGTTCGGCGGAGTGGTAGGGAACCCCCGCCATGGGGAGTCCCTTCGTCCTCTCGGTGAGCGTGATGCCGAGTGCCTTGTGTGCGACGATCGCGTCCTCCGCGAACATCTCGTAAAAATCGCCCATTCGAAAGAAGAGGACGCATTCGGGGTGCGCGGCCTTGCACGCTGCGTACTGCCGCATCGCGGGCGAGTGGAAGTGCTGCGCGTAGGCGGTCGCACTTGAGGGGGAGGATTCGCCCGTCGCAGACATGCACGAAGTCTAATGTGGATCGCTGCCGAGAAAGAATCTTGCGGCTTGTTCGGTGCCGGATATGAAAAACTCCCCATCGAAGATGGGGAGTTTTCAAGAAGTGGAGTGGATGAGAGTCGAACTCACAACCTCCTCGATGCGACCGAGGCGCTCTGCCAATTGAGCTACCACCCCAACACTTCGGGGGGCGAACTATATCCGATGCGCAGGGGGGAGGCAACGGGAATGGTGACTGCGGCTACCCTTCACCCGCAACGCCCTATGCAATCACCAACGCTCGATCCACGGTACGCCATGCTCGGCATCTTCGTTGCGCTCATCTGCGTCGCATCGGTCGCGGGCGGCGCGTTGGCGACAGCATTGAAACTTGGTCATCGTCGATTGCAAATCGCACTGAGCGTTGTCGCGGGCGTGATGTTGGGTGTCGGTTTCCTTCACCTCTTGCCGCACGCAGTCATGCTGGCGCTCGAGCCCGCGCTTGGTGGAGATCCGGCGGGCGGACACGACGCACACGGATTACTGCATTCGAATCTCGACGGAGTGATGCTCGCGATGCTCGCCGGCTTCGCGATCATGTTCCTGCTCGAGCGACTGTTCCATTATCACCAGCACGAGTCACTCGAAGCCGCGCACGAACACGACGCCTGCTGTGACGGACATCATCACGCGCCTCCGGCCTCCGCCGCGCGCGGGAAGCCCCATGATCATGCAAGGCAACGGGTTCGGGAAACCTCTTGGATTGGTGCAACCGTTGGCATGTCGCTTCACAGTTTCCTCGAAGGGGTCGCCCTCGCCGCAGCGGTGCTCGCAGATCTTGCGACCGGTGGGTCGGGCACGATCGCTGGACTCGGGACTTTTCTCGTCATCGTGTTGCACAAGCCGTTTGACTCTATGACGGTGATCACGCTTGCGCGCGCGAGCGGAAGGTCGAGCGCACAGGCACACCTCATCAACATCGGATTCGCACTCGTCGTGCCGATCGGGGCAATCGCATTTATGCTCGGCGCGCAAGGATACGAGTCTGTGCTCCTGCCCTATGCGCTGGCATTTGCGGCCGGAACCTTCGTGTGCATCGCGTCGAGTGATTTGCTCCCAGAGCTGCAGTTTCACCGCCACGATCGCATCGCTTTGAGTGTGGCGCTGCTGTGTGGTTTGGCGGTTTCCATTGTGATCGCTCGGGTGGAGTCCCATGTTGCACAGCAGTCGCATTCGCACGACCATGAGGCGGAAGATCCGACCGATCCGCATGCGGGTCATTCACACGACTGAGGGAGTTTGAGGGACCTATGAAGATCAAAGTGGAAACCGTGCTCGCGGAACTGAATCGGCAACGCAACGATCTCGAAAAGGACCTCACCGATGCCGAGTATTTTGCGATCTATCACGCGTTCTGCTTTATCTCCTACAAGATGGGCGAGTTTCAGCAGTACCTCGATGAAGTCGTGAAGCCCGGTGAGCATCCGTAACGCCACCGTCGCGCGCGTCAGCGCGTCGCGACCGCGACGAGGTCGTCGTACTGGCCTTTGATTGCGCCACTCTCACGGACAGAGAATCCACAAGCCCCTAGTTGCCTGAGGAGTTCGTCCATTCGATACTCCTCAAGGTGATGCACAGGATCGGGTGAACTTCCGAAGCGCCACGACGGAGTGACGACGAGCAGGATGCCGCCAGGCTTGAGGACCCGACGAATCTCGCGCAACGCTTTCACCGGACTTCCAAGGTGTTCGATCACATCCGCCAAGAGCGCGGCGGCGAATGATCCATCCGGCGCGTCGAGCGCCTCGGCATCACCGAGCTTGACATGCGCTCGCGCGTTGCGCGACTGAAGTTCAGCGTTGGCCGCGGCGACGGCATTCGGTTCTCGTTCGATTCCTTCAACGGGATACTCCGACTGTGCGAGGAGCCAACTGAAAAGCCCATCGCCGGCACCCACATCGAGAATGGGGCCCTTCACGGCGCCCTTTGCGAGTGTGCTGAGGAGGAGTTGCGCGATGGAATCCGCGCGCTGTTTGAACGGCGCGTGCGAGGCATAGCTCGTCCAGTGATATGCGCCTCGCTCGGTGTATTTTGAGAAGTCGCCCGGTCGCCCCCATAACGACGCATTCCAACGCGCCCATGCAAACTCGATGTCATGGAGCGCGCTGAGTTCCGCAGCGAGCGGGTCAAGGTTGAATTCGCGCGAGAATGCGTTGCGAGCATGGGAGGAAATCGAGAGTTCGGGATCTTGTTGGTCGAGCAGGAGATCCGGAAGCGTCACGATGCGGACGCTCGCGCCGAGTGCTCGGCGGATGCCAAGCGTGAGCGCGGTCATCGTCAGGTCTTCAAAATCTCCCGCGAGGAGCGTTCGGCCTTGCGTGACATCGAACGCGCCTCGTCGAATGGCGACGGCACCATCGGCGATGCAATCACATTCGCATCCAAATCGCGCGGCCGCGGCGGGCGCACCTCGAAGTCGAAAATGAAGTCCCTTTGGGTGGAGAAGAAAGTCACCTCCTGAGAGGATGGTCCCATTTCGAAGTCGGAAGCCGCCAATGGCCGCAACTGCGCCAGGCTGCCGAGCCAATGCAGAGCCGAGTGATGCAGCGTCCGTCTCGCTCACCCATGGCTTGTGGACCACCACGCTTGCGCGGTCAGAAGTGACCCGCAGCGAGCCGATGCTCTCCTGAGTTTTCGCGCCATCAAGCATGTTGCTCAAGATCGGCTTCAGGCGGGGGGGCGCATGAAGCAGAAGGTTGTCGCTGATATCCTGTGGCACTCTCGGCGACAACGCCTACTCTCTGCCATTCCTTTCTTCTCCCCGCGCATGCCATGACCGACGCAAGCAGCCCTCGCAGCTACAAGGAAACCGTTCGCCTTCCGAAGACCGCGTTCGCGATGAAGGCGAACTTGGTGCAGTCGGAGCCGATCTCCATGAAACGCTGGGACGGCATGGATCTGCAAGCGCAACTCCTTGCGCTGCGGAGTGACAGCACACCATTCGTCTTCCACGATGGGCCTCCCTACGCGAACGGGAACATTCATGCGGGGCACCTTCTCAACAAGGTGCTGAAGGACTTCGTCGTGCGCGCGGCGCTGATGGAGGGCCATCGTGTGCATTATGTCCCTGGTTGGGACACCCACGGGCTCCCGATTGAACACAAGGTGATGACGGAACTCCATGAGAAGGGGAAGGGCGCCAAGATCGATGGTCTCGAACCAGATGCGCGACGGATGGCGATTCGTCGAGAGTGCGCCGCGAGCGCGAAGAAGTTCATCGACCTGCAGACAACGCAGATGAAGCGCTTGCTGACGCTCGCGGATTACGCGCACCCGTACTTCACGATGATGCCGGAGTTTGAAGCGAAGGTGCTGGAGGTCTTCGCGCTTCTGCTCGAACAGGATGTGGTCTACCGCGCGCTCAAGCCTGTGCATTGGTCGATCGCGAACAAGACCGCGCTCGCGGAAGCGGAACTTGAGTACGAGGATCGGATTGATCACTCGGTGTATGTGGACTTCGAGGCAACGGATCGGCAGAAGCTCGAGGCGATCTTTGGCTGCGAGCTCGATGTCACGCCGTCGTTCATGATTTGGACGACGACACCGTGGACGCTTCCGGCAAATCTCGCCATCGCCGTCCACCCTCGCAATCGGTACGCGCTGGTGACGATGGACGGAGCGACCTCAATTGTGGCGAGTGAACTCGTCGATCGCGTCGCGCAGAAGGCTGGAGTGGAAACAATCGTGCGTCTGGCGGAGGTCGACGGCGAACAACTGCTCGGGATGCAATACCGCCATCCCTTCTGCGACCGAATTGGTCGAATCGTCGCGGCGGACTATGTGACGCTCGAAGATGGCACGGGGCTTGTGCATACCGCACCTGGTCACGGAGCGGACGATTATCGAACTGGCCTGAAGGAGGGCCTTGCGGCGTATTGCCCGGTGCGAGAAGACGGGACTTACGACGACAGCGTGCCGGCGTGGCTTGTCGGAAAACTCATTTGGGACGCGAATCCTGAAGTTGTCGAGCGTCTGCGCGAGAGTGGGCATCTTTTCTACGACCACAAGTTCAGCCATTCTTACCCGCATGATTGGCGATCGAAGACTCCGGTGATTTTTCGCTCGACCGAGCAATGGTTTATCTCCGTGGATCGCCCAACGAAGCGCGACAAGAAGAGTCTGCGCACCATGGCGATCGAAGCCGTCGATCAGCAGATTGAGTTCGTTCCCGACTGGGGACGCAATCGCATGCGCGGCATGCTTGAGTCGCGCCCTGACTGGTGTCTCTCGCGGCAGCGCGCGTGGGGACTGCCGATTCCCGCATTCCGACAGGCAGATGGCAGCATCTTTCTCACTGCGGCGAGCGTGCGCGCGATCGCTGCGCGCGTCGCGGAGAAGGGAAGTGACTGCTGGTTCATGGAGACTCCGGCAGAGTTGCTCTCCCACTACAACGCCGCGAGTGATCCTGATGCGCCGAAGGGGCTCGATGTTGCGGCGATCACCAAGCTCTACGACATCTTTGATGTCTGGTTCGAAGCGGGCAGTTCGTGGAACGCGGTGCTCCGTGCTCGCGGCCTGGGTTACCCGAGTGAGGCATATCTCGAGGGATCGGATCAGCATCGCGGGTGGTTCCAGCTCTCGCTGCTTCCGGCATTGGGCGCGACCGGAGTTGCCCCGTTCAAGCGCCTCGTGACGCACGGCTTCATCGTGGATCGCGAGGGGAAGAAAATGTCGAAGTCGCTCGGGAACACCATCGAAGTTGAAGCGGTGATGAAGGAGCATGGCGCGGACGTCGCGCGGTGGTGGACGAGTTCGATCGACTACGAGAACGACATCCGGATGGACATGGAGTATTTCAATGTCGCTGGCGAGGCGTATCGCAAGGTGCGTAACACCCTCCGATACCTCTTGTCGAATCTCGACGACTTTGATCGATCAGTGCATGCCATCGAACCAGCTGCACATCGCGTTGACTCTCTCGAAGCATGGATGCTGTCGGAACTCGCGACGCTCCAATCTTCGGTGCGCGCTTCGTACAAGGCATTTCAATTCCGCGATGGCACACGCGCGATCTTTGACTTCTGCAACGATACTTTGAGCGCCGGCTACTGCGTGGCGACCAAGGATCGTTTGTACTGTGACGCGCCCGATGCCCCGCGCCGCCGCGCGGCGCAGAGTGCGATGTACACCGCCGCCGCGACGCTTTGCCGATTGCTTGCACCGATCCTTCCACACACCGCCGATGAAGCGTGGCGCGTGCTGACGCGAAGTGAGTCCGCGTGCATCATGCGGGAACAGTATTGCGATCTGCAGGTCGTGGCGGATTCGCGGTGGAGCACGGTGTTTGCGCTCGAAGATCGTGTGGGAAGGGCACTCGAGGTTGCCAAGGCATCGGGGCTTGAGAACAAACTCGACGCGGGGCTCATCCTTCCCGATGGTGCCGGTGCGTTGCGGCCATTCCTTGCCGATCTCGCCGATGTGTTTGGCGTGAGCCGAGTGCGGTTGAGTGCGGAGGAATCAAGTTCCCCCGTGCAGGTCGAGGATCTCCGCGCGCAGCCGCGCTGCGAGCGAAGTTGGCGGCGCGACGCAAGCGTGCGGCTCCGCAGTGATGGCGGGATGCTCAGTGACCGCGACGCGCTCGCCGTCGGCGTTGCCTAGTTGCAGCTGCCCCACGCGCCGAGCAACACGGCGAGGTCGGCGGCGTCGACTGTTCCGTTTTCGTCGAAGTCGGCGTTTCCAGTGGATCCCCATGCGCCGAGAAGAATCGCGAGGTCGGCGGCGTCGACGAGGTTGTTGGAGTCGAGATCGGCGGGGCAGATCGGAGGCGCGAGCAACTGCGCTTCAAACGCACCCCGGTCAACGATTGGGGCGATTCCCGCGCCCGTGTCCACGACGGTGGGAAGATCAACAAAGCGCGGCGCACTCGCGAGGTCGAGGATGGTTCCAGCGGGAACCATCGCGTTTGATCCCGAGTCAATCGCCGGCGAGGTGAGCTGTAACTGAAAGTTGCGCGTGGGAGCGTCCACGAAGAGTGGGTCGGTGTTGAGGTTTCCGGTGCCTGCGAGTCCGCCCTGCGCGATCGAGTAGGAGACCGTTGTGCTGCCGCCAGAATTCGTGAGTTGGTTCGCTGACGTCATGCCGCCGGGGCCCGTGTTCTGCCAGAGAATGCAATTCGAAATCGTGCTTGTGCCGCTGGTGTTGATGAGGCAGCCAGCGAGTGTGGTTGCAGAATTTGCGACAAAGGTGGAATTGCGAATGGTGCACGCGCTGCTCGTTCCAATCCACATCGCGCCGCCACCATTGCTTCCCGTCGCGGAGTTTCCGCTAAAAACGCAGTTGGTCACCTTGGTCACGCTTGAGCCGTAGCTCTCAAGCGCCCCCGCGCGAGCGGCCGTGTTGCCAAGGAAGACGCAGCGATCGAATGTTCCCGTGACCGCATTCATGTCAAACGCGCCGCCGTAGGAACCGCCAACGTTGCTTTCGAACCGACAATTGGTGAAAGTCGCCCCTGCGGTGAAGATGTATCCCGCACCACCGCCGAACGTGCATCGATTGCCAATGAAACTGCAATTGCGCACGGTCGGGTTCCCGCTCCCGACGATCAAGATGCCGCCGCCCTTGTCGTAGTTTGAAGCCGTTGCGCCATTGGCGTAGCCGCCCTTGATCGTGAATCCATCGAGAATGGCCGTTGCGGCGGCGCCGCTCCCGACAAAGCAGTGGTAGCTGTTGTCGGTGAGATTGAGCGCGCCGTTGTCATTCCCAAGGAGATCGCCGGTGACGATCGTGGGATTTGCTTCCCAGTTTCGCTGCGCGAGCTTGCCTTCCATCCCGCTGAATCCGCCGTAGATTCCCACGCCCGATTTGAGCGTGAGGAAAATGGTGCGGGTCGTCGTTGTCGTTGGCTTGTAGACCCCGGCGGCAACCCAGATCTGGTCGCCACTCACGCTCGCCGCGAGTGCTGTCGCGAGGCCTCCCGCGCCTTGATACGCATCCGTCCAACTTGTTCCGTTGTTCAAACCGGAGGTGGTCCCAACATTGACCTATCTCGTCGCTGCCAATGAAGGCGCTCCGAGGGAGAGGATGGCGAGGAATGGAAGCGCCGTACGGAGATAGGAACGTTGCATATGAGAAACTTCGCGTTGTCGAACACCGCCGAGGCGTGGTTCGGTGAACTTACATCGAGTACCACGCGATGCGCTAGAGTCGAGCGAACATATTCGTAATTGACGAAACCCTTCGTGGTTCACGGACTTACGAAAGCCCTCAGATCCCACCGCAATTGCGGAAATCCGAAGCACCGGACCGTTCTCGCGAGAGAATCGTGCATGGTCTCTGCAAAGAATCCTCAGATCACTTGACTTCGTCCACGCTCGTGGCAAATTCGGCGTGGGTGCGCCTGTTTCCATAGGCGTGATTCCGGAGTGTGGTTGAAGGGCGTGCGGAATGATCTTGTTCGGAGTACTCCGAACAGGATGTTTGTTCGCGTACGAGCAGTTGTGACGCGCCATTTCTTGAGTCCATCGTTCGAATCACGGTGAACGCAGTGCGCATTGCAGATAGCCATCGGATCCGCGATCCGACTGCTGACTCTCTTCTGGGATGAGTCGCGACAACTGGCTTTCCTTGTCCTAAAGGGACGACCGTAGGGGTTTCGGCGGAACGAACCCCGCGGTCGGTTTTTTGGCATCGAGTGGCGGTCGACCTTCCGACCCACACTCGGCATTTTGAGGTCGCGGTACATTTCAGTGCGATGACCGCTGCACCCCTGACTTCCATGGCGTCCTTGCTCGCGGAGAGTTCTCCAGATTTCTGGATGGCGCTCGGAAGGCTCCATCCGCTCATTCTCCATTTTCCCATCGCCCTCGCGGTGATTGCCGCACTTGTGGAGTGTTGGCGAATGCTGCAGCGTCGGACGGGAATCTCGCCGATCACCGTTCCACTTATCCAGTTCGCGGCGGTCGCGTCCCTCTTAGCGGTGGGAAGCGGATGGGTGTTCGCGTCGTATCAGTACGGGGATGATGGTGGCGACACGCTCTTCTTTCACCGTTGGATTGGAGTTGCGTCGACAGTGCTGCTCTGCGTGCTCGCACTGTGGGGTTGGAAGTGTCGAGCACTCGACGCACAGCGCGTGGTTTCGGCGGCTCATGCTCGTCGCCCTTCGTTGTACTTTCGTGGAAGCTTGTTTGTGACGGCGATTGCGGTTGGACTGGCCGGTCATCTCGGTGGAGACTTGGTGTACGGCGAGGGGTTCTTCCTGAACGCGCTGCTTGGAGGAAAGGGTGGAACAGAGCAGTCGCAATCCACGACCGCAATCGAGGTCGCACGCTCCACGCCATTGAGCCCAACCGAGGCGGAGTTCGTGGAGAAGGTGCTTCCTATCCTGTCCGCCCGCTGCTTCGAATGCCATGGTCCCAACAAGCAGAAGGGCGGTCTGCGCCTAGATTCGCGGGCGTGGCTGTTCGCAGCGGACGAGGGTGAATGGGTAGTCGTTCCTGAACACCCCGAGGAGAGTGCCTTGCTCGAGCGCGTCCTGATGGAGCGCGACGACCCCGACGCGATGCCCCCCAAAGGCGACGCGCTGACGCAGGCAGAGACGGATGCCATTCGAGGCTGGATCGCGGCAGGCGCCGCGTATCCCGCGACCGTTGATGCGAACTCCCACGCCCCTGCGGGAGGTTCGGCGACGGGCATCTCGAGCAGTGCGCTGACCGCGCTGGGTTATGCGAGCACGATTGGTGTCGTTCCGCCGATTGACGAGAAGATTCGTGTGCGCGCGGTCGGCGCGGCGGAGGCACTCGCGAAACGCGGCGTACTGGTGCAACCACTCGCGGCGGGCAGTCCGCTCTACGACATCAACGCGAGTCGCGTCGAGCCCCCACTCACCGATGGGGACGCTGCGCTTCTGCACGACGCCGCGCCGCTCATCGCGCATCTCAACCTCGCGAATACCGCGCTTTCGGATGCGATGCTCATTCGCATTGGCCAGTTACCGCTTGTGGAGCGACTCCGACTCGATCACACCATGGTGGGCGATGCAGGCGTGCAGGCGTTGGGAGTGCTTCCCAATCTGGAGTCGGTGAATTTGGTTTCCACGCAAGTCACCACCGCGCTTCGCGCATGGCTGCAAAGTCAACCAAAACTCAAGCGCGTGTATGTTTGGCAGAGCAATATCACGGACGAGGATGCGAAGACGCTTGCACTCGACGCGCGTATCGAAGTGATCTCCGGGGATCTCCCACTCGCGAAGCCCTCGACCCCGCTCCTTCCTCCGAATCCAATTCCAACGCCGCCCCCAGCTCCCGTGCCACCCGCAGCAACTCCTTGAAAGGCTCTCGTGATGGACTCCCCAAGACGCGCGTTTCTTCAGACTGCCGCAGGACTCGCGGCGGTATTGCCGTTCTCGAATGCGTTCGCAAGCGCGCTGCTCGCCGGTGAAGTCATCACCGGCACTGGTGACTACCGTTATCGCGTGCAACACGACTGGCTTATGCCACCAGAGGGACTTGCGTGGGGCGACACGCATGGCGTGGCGCAGGACAAGGCAGGAAACATTTTCATCTCGCACACCGTGGGCGCGAGCGCGACCAAAGATGATGCGATCTATGTTTTCACGGGCGAGGGGAAGTTTGTGCGGTCCATGTGCCCAGAGTTCAAGGGCGGCGGACACGGACTCGACATTCGCACGGAGGACGGTGGGGAGTTTCTCTACCACTGCGATGTGAATCGTCGACGCCTCGCGAAGTCCACGCTCGACGGGAAGATCTTGTGGGAGAAGGGCGCCGCTCTGGACGCCAAGTTTTCGTCCGCGCAAATCTACGCGAATGAGAACGACTGGAACCCGACGAATGTCGCCTTCTGCCCCTCGGGTGACATTTTCGTGGCGGACGGATACGGGAAGAGTTTTGTGCACTGTTACACAAAGGATGGCGTGTACAAAGAAACGATTTGCGGAAGTGGATCGGCGCCCGGACAGGTCGCGCAACCGCATGGGCTGTGGTGGGATGATCGACGGGGACTGCTTGCGATTGCCGATCGCGCGAATCGACGCATTCAGTACTTCGCGCCAGCCGCCGCGGGCGAGCCGTGGAAGCATGTGTCCTTCGTGACGCAAGGCATGCGCCAACCCTGTCACTTCAAGACACGCGGTGATCTCCTCCTTGTCCCCGATCTTTCGAGCGTTGTCACGCTGTTGGGGAAGAACAATGAACCGGTCGCCTCACTCTGCGACGGCGATCCAACCTCATTGCGTGGCGCCGCGCGTGAAGCCTTCATTCCAGGGAAGTTTGTCCATCCGCATTCCGCAACTTTCCTTGCGGACGGTTCGATTCTCGTGGTGGAGTGGGTGCCCAATGGGCGGGTGACTCGCCTTGAACGGATGAGTTGAGTGTGCAACGATGTTGCGCCGAGAAACCGTCCCGGGATGGATTCGAACCATCGACCTGCGGCTTAGAAGGCCGCTGCTCTATCCAGCTGAGCTACCGGGACTGTGCGGTGCGGATCGTATGAGGAACCTCGAACTCGTGTCATGCGCATGGAAACTGCGCGGATGAGCGGTCGCCTCGAAGTGATTTGTGGGCCGATGTTTTCTGGGAAGACGACTGAACTCATCCGACGCGTGGAAGCTGCGCGCGGCGCGCAGCGGCGCGTGGTTGTTGTGAAACCGACATGCGACGATCGCTACGCGCGCGACGCGATTTGCACGCACTACGGAGCGCGGCTCGCTGCTCAATCGGTCGAGGACGTGCGGGCGGTGCTCGCGCTTGCCAACGGCACGGAGGTCATCGCCATAGACGAGGTGCACTTCTTCGGAGCGCCAACGGTGAATCTCGTGGCGCAGGTCCTCGCATTGGACCTGCGCATAATCGTGAGCGGATGCGACATCGACCATTTCGGGGATCCCTTCGATCCATTTCACGCGCTGCTGCCGATGGCGGATGAAATCGTCCGGATGACTGGGATCTGCTCGGCGTGTGGCAATCCGTCAACGCACACGCAGCGCCTCTTCGCGTCGCGCGAACGGATCAGCGTTGGAGGTCACGAACAGTACGCGCCGCGTTGCGCGGGGTGTTTCACTCCGAGCGCCCGTTGACGACCACGAAGTCCGCCTCGGGTCGATGCCCCGGCGCAGTCGAAAGCGAGCGAGGGAATCTGCGGCTTGGCGCAGATTCCAAGTCGCGAGCGCTCAAGACTCGCGAGCGAGGGAATCTGCGGCTTGGCGCAGATTCCAAGTCGCGAGCGCGCAAAGGACGCGCTCAAAGGACGCGCTTACGATCTACCGTGATTCGCGATCGAGGACGGCGAAGTGCTCGCGCTCGCCACGGCCGCGCAGGGGGTAATCCTTGCGAAGTGGATGCGCGGGGTAGTCCTTCCAAAGCAGAATGCGCCGCAGGTCGGGATGATTCTTGAATCGGATACCGAACATGTCGAACACTTCGCGTTCTGGCCACTCCGCACCCGGCCACAAGTCGCACACGCTCGGGAGTTCGAGCGCCGCATCCACGGCGATTCCGCTCGTGTCAACCGTTGGATCGAGATACGCCTTCACCACAATGCGCTGTTCATGCCGATGCGAGAGGAGTTGGTATCCCACGGCAAAGCGCGCGGGCTGCGCCACCGGATAATCCAAGTAGTCGACGCCAAACAGATCGATGAGGAAGTTGTAGTCGCAAGAGGGCGTGTCCCGCAGAAACCGAAGCACGGGGTGCAGATGCTCAGGCGGCGTGACGAGCACGGTCATGTCGCGGAAACTTGTCGCAAGGAAGCGGACGGACGGGAATGCTGCCTTGACGATAGGGAGCGAGGGGTGATCGAGAGTCGGCGTAGCCATTGGGTTCAAGAGTGTATCGGAGTGAAAACTTAGTGCCGAAATCGCCGCGTTCCCGTGGTGAGACAGGTGACGCCGTGTTGATTGCAAAGATCAAAGGTGTCTTGATCCCGCTTGGATCCGCCTGGGTGCACGATGCATCGCACGCCGGCGTCGATGAGGAGCTTTGGACCATCGGCGAAGGGAAAAAACGCATCGCCGGCCGCGACGACGCACTCATGATTTTGCGCCAAGCGAGCGCTCGCCTTCGCAATCGCAATCCGACAACTCGCGACCCGATCCATTTGACCCGCGCCCGCACCCCAGAGTTCGCCTGCACGCCCGATGCAGACTGCGTTGGACTTCAGGTGCTTCGCGACAATCGTAAGCATTGCTGCATCGGCGAGTGTCGAGTCAAGGGGCTTCGGACCAGCGACATGCTGAAATCCATCAAGCATGACCGGCAGTCGATCCTGATCTTGCACCAGCATTCCGCCCGGGATCGAGCGCCACGCAGTCGGCATCCCGGTTGCCGGCTTGATCGCGCCAACGCTGAGCAGGCGGACGAGTTTCCAGCGTTGCGAGAGCAATTCGACCGCCCGGGGATGGAAGTCGGGCGCCACGATGACTTCGAGAAACTTTTCGCCCTCGATGATGGATGCCGCGGTCGTGTCATCAAGCGTGTGATTGCACGCGAGGATGCCACCGTACGCGGCGAGGGGGTCGCCAGCGTAGGCGCGTTCGAAGGCTTCGAGTTGGGATCTCGCCACGGCGCATCCGCATGGATTTGTGTGCTTGAGAATCGCCGCTGCATCCTGGGCGGGGAAAGTCTCCGAGAGGTCTTGCACAAGTTCCAGCGCGGCAGCAGCGTCGAGAAGATTGTTGTAGGAGAGAGGCTTGCCGTGAAGGAGCTCGGCGCGGAGGACACTCGGACCGTTGGCGGCCGGATCCGCGTAGGCGGCTGCGAGTTGGTGCGGATTCTCGCCATATCGAAGTTCGAGGTGCCGAGTGAATCCTTGACGAAGCACTGGCGGGAATCGCTCCTGGCGAAGCATGCGACTCGCCATCCACGCCGCGATCGCGGTGTCATACGCCGCCGTGCGTGCAAATGTCAACGCCGCAAACTCTCGACGGAGTTCGAGCGGCGTACAGCCGTCGTGCGATTTCAAGCTGCTCGCGACGCGGTCGTACTGCGAGGGATCCGTGATGACGAGCACTGATTCGAAATTCTTTGCGGCCGAGCGAAGCATCGAAGGGCCGCCGATGTCGATCTGCTCAATCGCGTGTTCTTCTTCTACGCTCATGTCGCGCACGGTGCGCTCGAAGGGATAGAGATTCACACACACGAGGTCAATCGGCTCGATGCCGTGTGCGCGCATCGCTTCGACATGCGACTCGACATGGCGGCGGCCGAGTAATCCTCCATGCACCTTTGGGTGCAGCGTCTTCACGCGACCATCGAGCATCTCCGGAAAACCTGTGAGTTGGTCGATCGATCGCACGCGAATGCCTGCGGCGGTAAGCGCCGTCGCCGTACCGCCGGTAGAGACAATCTCGACCCCGTGACTCACAAGCGCGCGGACAAAGGGAACAATGTCGGTCTTGTCCGAGACAGAGACAAGTGCCCGCCGAATCGGTACGAACTCACTCATGTTGCTCGGCCTCTCCTTCGAAGGCGACTCCTCAGGGAGCCCCGCGCGTCAACGACTCGCATCATCACGGGCTCACGGCGCTTGCGGCGGTGGAACCTGTGGGTTTCGTCGCCGCCGTTTGTACGCGAGGAGCGAGGTACTCGACGCGTCCGTCGGTGTTCCAGACGACGAAGTCCCCCTTCAGAAGGCGATCCGCTTCGATCCACTCCACCTGAGGAAGCGCGATGGTGCGCGCGATCGCGCCGTTGGAGAGATCAAGAACGACGACTTGTCGGCGGACGGGGTCCCACAGGAACAGTTCCTGTCCGTGCGCGGTGAGCACCGGAAGCCCAAGCCCTTCCTTCTTCCATCGCACGACACCGCCGGGGTGTCCTGCGCCTCGGAGTTCGAAGCATAGGAGTCCCTCGGTCGGAACGAATTGGACTGCGACTTCATCCGTTGCGAACGGCGGAGTTTCGAGCGAACTCTCGGTGAAATAGCTCCACAACTTCGCGCCACTGCGGATGTCGAAGGCGTACACATACTGATCTTGCGATGCGACGATTGCGGTGTCATTCGCGGCCGCGATAGGCGCGCGCACGCCCTTGCCGAGCTTCGTCCGCCAGTAGCTTGACCCATCCGTGGCGTCGAGCGCAGCCACGAATCCGTCGGTGGTTCCGACAAGTACGCAGTGGTCGGCGTAAAGCGTTGGCTTCGCGACAATCGACGCGCCAATCGTCTTGGCATTCACTTCTGCACCGGTCGCGAAGCGATGCCAGCAGACGATGCCACTTCGCGTACCCCAAACAAACGCGGAGGAAGTTGCGACGGGCGAGGTCGAAGGTGTGCGGTGGACGGGTTGCTTCACCGTCAACGGGACTGGCGAGTGCAACTTGCCATCCACCGGACTGACGAGATACACGCAAGTGTTCGTGGCAACCGCGATGCGATCCACGGCGGAGTTCGCGAATGGGACCTGCGTGGGTTGCACCGCGAGAATCGTGTCGCTGGTGGGTGCGCCTGACGAGAACCAAACTACAGTTCCGTCATGCGCGCGGAGCATCGTCAATTCGTTGCGCGTGTTGCCCACGAAAATCCCGTGCGCGCTCGACCAGACGCGTGTGGCGCGAAGGTCACCCGTGAGCAGGAGGCGGGTCTGCCAGCCAACAGTCGTGTCGAGGCTTTGCGCTGCGTCGGGGGTCACGAGGTAGAGCGCTTCCACACTTGCCTTGACCGCCGCCACAGCCTCCGCGCCGGACTTGGATGCGAGACCTGCGTCCGACTGTGCATGTGCGCCGGTGGCGAGCATGGCGGTGAGGAGCAGGGTTTTGGAAATGGCGCAGTGGGGGTCTCGGGCAGTCATGGTGGTTCTCAAAGCCAGCGAGGGGATCGAAGGGATACAAGGTAACCGAAGCGGGTGCATTCGGGGTTGAACACGAGCGTAGCGGGGGGGAGGATTCGAGCCGAATCGACGCCATGAGAGCAGTCGCGCTACGCTCAAAGGGTGTTCACGGGACTCATTCAATCACTCGGCACGGTTCTCTCGAACGAAGCGAACTCGAGCGGTCGGCGGCTCGTCGTCGCGCCATCGCCGGGGTTCCCGGTGTCGGAACTCGGCGCATCGATTGCGGTCCAAGGATGCTGCCTCACATTGGTTGCCGCCTCAGCGTCAGCAATCTGCTTCGATGTGATCTCGCAAACACTCGCACTGACGACGCTTGCGGACCTGCGCCCCGGTGCTGTCGTACACCTTGAGCCGAGCGCGAACGCAACCACGCTGCTCGGCGGTCACTTCGTGCTCGGGCATATCGATGGGGTCGCGGTGGTGCGCGCGATCGTGAATTCGAGCGGAGAGTATCGCGTGAGTCTCGCCGGGCTCGACGCTGTCGCCACGGCAATCATTCCACAAGGGTCGATCACCCTCGACGGTGTGTCGCTGACGATCGCAAAGGTGCACGAACGCACAAGCGACGCATTGGTGTTCGATGTGTGTTTGATTCCAGAGACGCTCGCGCGAACGCGGCTGCGTGATTGGGTGGTCGGGACGCGGGTGAATCTGGAAGCGGACTACTTGGCCAAACTTGTCGACAAGGTCCTTTGTGCGCGCGCGAGTCTTTCTGCGCCCGCACGGATGGAGTGAGTTCGCCGCGAGTGTGCTCAGGTGCCAAGGGATTGATCGACATCGCTCGCGAAGGCGAAGTCTTTCGCGCTGATGCCGCCCGCATCATGGGTGGAGAGGGAGAGCGTCACTCGATTCCAACGGACGAGGATGTCGGGATGATGTTGCACAGCTTCCGCGCGCGTACTGATCGCATTCACAAAGCGCATCGCTTCGAGGAAGTTTGCGAACACGAAAGTTCGTTGGAGTTGATCTCCTGCGTGCGACCACTCGGGGAGTGATTGCAACCGTCGTTCGATCTCAGGTTCGTCAAGCCGCTGCGGGTTCGAACTGCTTTGGACGGGAGTCATGGCGTCGCATTCTACGGTCTCGATTCTTGCGTGGGCAGCGATGCGCTCGCACGGATACGCTGCGCGCGACATTTGCCCCCGTTCATGGGTTTCATAGGATCTCACGCATGTTCCGATTGCAACGCACGATCACGCTTCTTGTCTCCGCCGTTCTTGCGTGTAGCCTCTGGGCGTGCGCGCCGGGCGAGTCCTCTTCGCCGACCGAGCCCGTGCTCGAGGATGTCGTGCTCGGTGGAGAGACTTTTCACTTGCGCTTGGCACTGACCGACGCTCAACGACAGAAGGGGCTCGGCGGTGTCGCGGCCCTGCCGCCGGACGGCGGCATGCTGTTCATATTCCCCGATGCAGCGCCGCGAAGTTTCTGGATGTACGGGTGCGTCATCGACCTTGACATCGCGTATGTGAGCCCCCTCGGCCGTGTCGTGAGCGTCTACACGATGCCCAAGGAGGCACCGCAGGGAGCGGGCGAGAGCGTCGCGGAGTACAGCGCTCGATTGCCGCGTTATCCGAGCGTGAGCCCGGCACGGTATGTCATCGAAGTGCCGCCAGGATCGCTTGCGCGACTGGGAGTGAAGGCGGGGACGATGCTGGAATTGGATCGAGAGCGTCTCAAGACGCTTCCTCATTGAGCCGATCCATTCCTCTGGAGTCTTGAGTGCTGCCCGCGACGCGAACGCGTCGCCGTCATTTCGTTGATGAAACGCGTGCAGTCGTCCGCTGCATCGCGTGCGTGAGGAAGTCCGAAGGCGCAGGAGGTTCAGTTTGGCACACACGCGTGGTTTCGTTTCCTGCGCCCGTGGTGGTTCGGTGGTTGTCGTGTCTGCGAGCGAATGCTTGCAGCAGTCGCTGATACTTCGCGCGGCGCTCGATGATGGATTCGCAGTTTCGTCGCCGCAAGAGACCCCAGCCATCTCACACATGGCGCTGCATGCCTGCGCAACCGCATCGCTTCGTTGCGATGCGGTCATCCTCGTCGCAGACGCAACGCCGAGCGCGGCTCTGGATTTGGTGCTTGCTTCCATCGATCCAACGGCTGCGCCGGAAGTGATTCTGGTCGCCAGGCTTGCGCCTGATGTGGTGGCGCATCACGACGCGCTCGTGTGTTCGCCGGACGATCCGCCGGCTGTCCTTGTGGGAATGATCCGAGGCGTCTTGCGTTGCGCGCAGGCTCGGCGTGCCGCGACACAAGAGTTGGCACTGGTCACCCGGGTACTCGGAAATCTGCGAGAAGAACTCGACTCTCGCGAGGAGGAGATTCAGATGGCTGCCATGGTGCAGCGAGACTTTCTTCCGCTCCACCAAGACCTCGATCATGGGTTTCAGGTTGCGACGCTCTTTCGCCCGCTCGCAGGCGTGAGTGGCGATGTCTTCAACATCAAGCCACTCGATCAGAGTGCAGTCTCGATTTTCATCGCGGATGCCGTAGGGCATGGTGTGCCAGCGGCCTTGCTCGGAATGGCGGTCGCCCGATCGGTCGAGTTGACTGAACGCGATGGCACATCACATCGAATCCTCGGGCCGGGAGAAACGCTCGATCGCCTCAACCGCAATCTCATCGAGCACCAGCGCGGCACCACCCGATTTGCAACGGCAGTCGCGGCATTGCTCGACTTCTCTTCGCGCACGCTGCGCCTCGCGAGCGCAGGTCATCCGGCGTGTTTTCTGATGCGTGCGGGAGAACTTCCGAGGTCGCTCGAGATGCCTGGCGGCTTGCTCGGCGTGTTTCCGGAAGAGGAGTACGTCGAAGCGTCGGTCGTCCTCGAAGAGGGCGATGCGGTGGTGTTTTACTCCGATGGTGTTGAGCAGGCGCTCTACGGCGCGGACGGGCCTGGTCATCCGCGCGCCTTCGCCGCAGCGAGTGGCGCGTCGAGCGCGGATGAAGTGATTGAACGCCTCACAGCGGAGCTTGACGCGCATGCCGGATCACTTCACCCTGAGGATGATGTGACGCTCCTGGTCTTGTTCGCCGGTCCACGCACGCAGGAGAGTGTGCAACGGCGCGCCGCGTAGTCACGAAACAGAGTGTCACTCAAGCGTGCTGCGCACATGTGTGGCGCGAGCCGCGCGATCATCGCCTCGCGCGGTCGGCGAGAGTGTCAGGATGCGCGCGAGGTGCGCGGGCTGCACTTCAAAGAGCAGTCGATTGACTGTCGAGAGCGGGATCTTTTCGACGACCCCTAGGGCGATGCCGAGTCGCACACGAGAGAGGTACTTGAACGCTTCTTCAAGCGACAAGAGCCGAGCGCTCCGCAGGATGCCTACCGCGCGATGGGCACGATCGGAGGCAGCCGCCGTGTCTGTCTCGATGATGCGCAGTCTCGCCTGTCGTTCATACTCGACGATCTGTGGGACAATCACACCCGCAAACTCCTCGAGGAGGTCGTCTTCGCTCCGGCCAAGCGTGACTTGATTGGAGATTTGAAACAGTTCGCCGAGTGCGTCGCTTCCTTCTCCATGGATGCCACGCACCGCCAACTTCAGTTCTTTGGCCGAGCGGCGCATTTTTTCGAGTTCATCAAGAATCCGGAGCGCAGGGAGGTGCAGCATGACGCTGATGCGAATACCCGTCCCGAGGTTGGTCGGGCAGGCGGTGAGGTAGCCAAACCGCGGATGGAATGCGTAGTCGAGCGATTGTTCGAGAGAACGATCGAGTTGCGTCATCGCCGCCACGAGCGAGTGCAGTCGGAATCCACCCGCGAACATCTGCGCGCGCAGGTGGTCCTCCTCATTGACCATGATGCTCGCGCATCCATCCGTACTCAGCGCGACGCAGCGGGGGTGGGTTCCCTCGGAGAAATGTTTGGAAATGAGATTGCGTTCGAAGAGCAATTTGCGATCGGTCTCATCGCTTGACTGCAAGTTGATCCAGCGCGTACCCGATGCGAACGCGCCGCCCATCGGCGTGGTTTGGACACGGTGCACAATCTCCAACAACTGATCGGGTGACGCACGGTTGACGAAGGGGTACCCGCTGAGATTGCGCGCCAATCGAACACGGCTCGAAAGCACGACATCTCCGAGAGGAGTGTCGCTGTCGTAAGGGACGGTTGGGTCATCGGCGTGGTGCATCATCAAGCGTTGTGGAGCGTGCAGGCGTGTCGGGTCATAGCGTTAGGACTGGCTTGACGCATCGAAGTTCGGATCGAGGTCATCCGCTTCGGGAGTTCCGAGCGAAGAGAGGCGATCGCGCAGTCGAGCCGCGCGCTCGTACTCCTCGCGACTGACTGCGTCGCGAAGTTCTTTCGCGAGGCGATTGCGGAGCGCGGCTCGATCGATGCTCGACGCGGCCTTCTCAGGGTGCCGTCCGACATGGACCGAAGCCCCGCCTTGCGCTCGAGCAATGAGCCCGCTCAGGAGTTCTTCGAAGACGCCGTAGCACTCGGGGCAGCCGAGCAGTCCAGTCGCTTGCAGGTTTGTGACGGTCATGCCGCAAGAGGCGCAGGTCTTGGCGGGGCGGGGAGCGGCGCGACGGGATGTTGGGTTCGCGGCGTGGGCCGCGTTGAGAAGTTGTGAGATGTTGACGGTCGCGCCACCGCTTCCAGGAATCACAAATCCGTGCGCGCGCGCGTGCTCCGCACAGAGATGGATCTCCTGCGCGACTCCATCTTTGATGAGGGTCTCGTGCACGGTCGCAGGTTGGTCGCAATGATCGCAGCGGCGAGCCATTTCGTTCCTTTACACACGCAGGCGCGGAGTGCCTTCGACGCACTGCGTCCAAGGTTGCCCCGTGCCTGAGTGAGTGTATCCGCACGACGCAGTCCGTCCACACTTTTGGAGAACCAACTGCGGATCAAATCGCAGCGGACGAACTCTCAATCGCTCGACGGATTGCGGCGAGCGATCGAAGGAGTTGTTCCACCGAGGCGAGCGGCTGGATCGTTGCGGCGTCGGATGCGCTTGACGCCGGTGTGGGATGGCATTCAAGAAAGATGGCGTCGACGCCCGCAGCAATCGCCGCTCGCGCAAGGAGGGGAGCGCGTTCGGGTCGCCCCGCCGTTGCCGTTCCGCTCCCGCCCGGAAGTTGCGTCGAATGCGTGGCATCGAAGCACACCGGAGCGCCGAGATCCATGAGGTCACCAACCCCGATGAAATCGTTGACGAGTCGGTTGTAGCCGAAGAAAGTTCCCCGTTCCGTGAGCATGGGAAAAGCGCATCCGCCCTCTCTCAGTTTGACGAGCACATTCTCCATTTCTTGCGGGGACATGAACTGCCCCTTCTTCACATTCACGGGGCGTCGGGTTGTTGCGGCCGCGACGAGGAGGTCGGTCTGGCGGCATAGGAACGCTGGAATCTGTAAGAGGTCGACGCTGCAGGCGGCGATGGCCGCTTGCGATGGTTCGTGCACGTCCGTTGTCACCGGCACCTGGAATTTCTCGCGGATGCGCGCGAGTTCGGTGAGTCCGCGCTCGATGCCGAGTCCGCGTCTGGAGTGCACGCTTGAGCGATTCGCTTTATCGAAACTCGCTTTGAAGACCAAAGAGAATTTCAGTTCGTCACAAACCCTGCAGAGGGTCGACGCGATGAGGTCATTTGTCGCTTGATCTTCGATGACGCATGGGCCAGCGATTACAAGGAGCGGCTTGGGTTGCGCGGATGCAAACCAAGCGAGAAGTGCGGCGTGAATTGCGTCGTGAGCCATCGAGGAGGAGCCGTGCAGTGCGTGCGGGATGGAAGCGAACGCGGAGTGTACGCCTTCGCGCAGGTGCGCTTCCGCCTCGCGGTTCCCAGGGAATGCGAATTTTTTGCACAAAAAGCAAGCACGGAATTCGAGATTTTCGAGAGTTCCCGAGAACGCGAGTGGGGGATCCGTCCGAAGAGGTTTATGAGCAGCCGGTTCGGAGGAACCAAGCGCGCTCGACGCAAGCGCACGCCACTCCGATCCCTGTGCTGTTTTCTTCTGACGAAGGGAGATCCCATGTCCTCAATGCCGATTGAACCGCATGCTTTCAGTGACGCCGTGGTCGAACTCCTCCGCGGATCGTATCCAGAACGAGTCGCACAACTCACGGGTCCGCTGCATCTCTTGCTCGATGGGCGTCACCTCGGACTTGAGAATCTTTATCGCATGGTCCTTCGCGATCCAGACCACGGCGCGGAGATTGTCCAGGGCTACCTTGAGCGATTGATGGAAGGCGACCAACTTTCGGGCGCGCCACTTCCACTCGCTGTTGCCCGCGCGCGCATCATGCCGCGCATTCAGCCCGAATCGATTTTCGAGCATCTCGATCCTGAGCAGGTCGCGCATGTGCCGTTCGTGAACGGCACAGTTATCGTGTTCGTCATTGACCTTCCTCAACTCACGGTTTCGAT
Source organism: Planctomycetia bacterium (assembly GCA_005790565.1). Classification (GTDB taxonomy): domain Bacteria; phylum Planctomycetota; class Phycisphaerae; order Phycisphaerales; family SM1A02; genus F1-140-MAGs142. The sequence goes on along the minus strand of SXUJ01000010.1, from coordinate 16,020 downwards.
CACGACGGAGCAGATGATTCGCTGGGGCATGCAGCCTGAGGATCTCGAGTTGATTGCGCGTGAAAACCTCGCGAAGTACACTCCTGAACTGGAGATCAAGATTCTCGACAACGCCGCAGGCGGACGCGCCGCGATCGTGAGTCAACAGGATGGATACGACGCCGCGCGCTTGCTTCTTGGGCGCTTGCACGGTCGATTGAAGCGAGAATTGCACGGAGATTTCTGGGTCGCGACGCCCTCGCGCGATACCTTTCTCGCGATCAGCCAAGGTCCGGAGCCGTTCTTGGATCGCCTGCGCGAACGAGTGCAAGAGGACTTTAGGCGCTTGCCGTATCCCATCACGAAGGATCTGTTCTTCGTCACTCGTGATGGCGTTGCCGGCACCGCTGCGTAAGCGCGCGGGGTGAAGATCGATTCCGCTACGATCCGCGCCGTGCTGCTCTTGATTGACAATTACGACTCCTTCACCTTCAACCTTGTCCAGAGGTTTGGTGAGTTAGATGGATCGCTCGCCGTGACGGTGGTGCGAAATGATCGCATCACCGTCGAGGAAGTCGAAGCGCTGCAGCCTGAGTACCTCGTGATTTCCCCTGGCCCCTGCACTCCCAAGGAAGCGGGGATTTCCGCGGCGCTGATCCGTCGTTTCAAGGGCAGGATTCCCATCCTCGGCGTGTGCCTGGGGCACCAAACGATTGGCGATTGCCACGGCATGCTCGTGCGTCGCAACGACATTCCCGTCCATGGCAAGACGAGTCCCCTTGAACACGATGGCCGTGGGATTTTTGCGGGACTCGGGCATCCATTTATCGCCACGAGATACCACTCGCTCGTCGTGGATCGCGCGACGGTACCCGCAGAGTTTGAAGTCAGCGCGTGGACCGCGCGGGGTGAAGTCATGGCGCTTCGATGGAAAGCTCCCGAGGGAAGTGCCCCGATGGACGGAGTGCAGTTTCATCCCGAGAGTTTTCTGACCCTTGAGGGTCCGAAGCTCATGGAGAATTTTCTCCGCTCGGCTCCTCGCTACACTCTGTCCCCATGACTGTAGAGAGCCCTCGTTTTCCGACGATTTGTAGAGCGGAGTTACTTCGTGCCGCTGGTGGGTGCATCGTCATCCGTCCCGTGTCGACCGAGTACGCGCTGACCTTTGACCTTCCGGCGAAGACCGCGTGCCCTGTCGCGGTTGGCTCTCGCATTGAGGGCAACATTCGAGCTCGCGCGCAGAAGATGCATCACGCGCACGGCGGGGGTGAATTCATAGAACCGCTGATCGGTTCGCCTCGCATCGTGCAGGGAAAGATTCGAGAGATCGACCTTGCGGGCAACGCGCTGCTCATTGAAGCGATCGTCCCGATGTGGGTGTCCTTGACTGCGTCGCAGGCGGCGGCGGAAATGGAACTCGGCGCGCTGATGAACTTCTATGTCGAGTCGGGCGCGACTTTTCAACCCATCGTTTGAGTGCGACTGCATTGGATTCACCCATGCCTGCCAACTCGCCAGCACAAATCGGCGTGGGTCTCATTGGCCTCGGATTCATGGGTCGAACGCACGCGGCGGCCTACGCGGCGAGTGGGCGTGCACGCATCGTATCGGTCTTTGATCAGAACCCCAACGCGCTCGCGGCGGTGGCTGCAGCCAACAACATTGAGACTGGAAGTGCGGGCGCGGCGATTGCGCTCGCGTCGGCGCAGCAGGCACCCTGCGTGGAGGCGTTGCTCGACGATCGGTCCATCCATCTCGTGTCGATCACGACGCCGACCGATTCGCACGTGCAACTTGCGCTCGCAGCGCTCGCGGCGGGAAAGCATGTGCTCGTCGAGAAGCCCGTCTCGCTCGATCCAGCCGCGATTCGCGCGATCGGCGAAGCTGCTCGCGAACGCGGACTTCTTGCGATGCCCGCGCATTGCATGCGGTTCTGGCCGAGTTGGGTTTGGATGCGAGACGCGATTCGCGCAGCGCGGTTTGGGCTTCCTCTGCGTGCTCGGTTTCAGCGGATGGGGCAGGCCCCGCGCTGGAGCCAGAATTTTTACCTTGATGACGCGCGGTCCGGCGGTGCCGCGATTGATCTGCATATTCACGACGCGGACTTTGTGCGCGCTGCGTTCGGTGAACCATCGTCCGTGCGCGCGACGGGTAGTCGGCGTCACATCGTCGCCGAGTATGGATTCGCGGGCGGATTGCGGGTGACTGCGGAGGGTGCGTGGATCGATGATCCAGACTTCGCGTTCGTCATGTCCGCCGTCGTGGAGTGTGAACGGGGAACGATCGACTTCCGCCTCGGTCGTGAGCGGGAGCTTGTGCTGCGTGTTGGAGGTGTCGAAGACGCGGTCACGGTCGCGGCCGGAACGGGATACGACGGCGAAGTGTGCGCACTTCTGAATGCGATTGATGCGGGCTCGCTTGAAGCGCCAGTCTCGATGTTCGAAGCGGCGAAGACGCAGGATCTTCTCGATCGAGAACTTCGCGCGATTGCCTAGCCTCCCATTCAGTGCGCGGCGATGGCGAGCTTGAGGACATCCTCTACGCTTGCGTTCTTCACATCGGCGGCGAAGATTCGCCCATCGCGCCCGATGATGTGGTAGTCAGGAAACCCGTCGTTGCCGTAGGCCTTCGCCGACTTTCCGTAAGCGTCGATGCAGCAGAGGTAGGCGATGCTTCGTTCGTTGATGGTCGCGACCATCTTTTCGCTGCCTCGTTTCGCACAAACACCGAGGACGACGACGCCATCGATCGCGTACTTCTCGGCGAGTGCGTTGTTCTTTGGAATGCTTGCAATGCATGGCGGGCACCAGGTGGCCCAGAAATCAAGCACGACGATCTTGCCCTTGAGGGATTCGAGGGTGACTGCAGCGCCATTGACAAATCCATCCACGTCGAGAGCGGGCGCAGTGTCGAGCGCGGTGAGTTTGTCCATCAACTTTCGATGCGCGGTGTCGCCCTCAAGTTGAGCGCCGTCCGGTCGGGTTGCCGATGCCGGAGGGGCGACCGCCGGAGCAGGACTGGTTGGCTTCACACTACTCGGAGCATCCTCGGAGAGGAGGCGTTCGGCGATGCGGCGAACGAACTCTGGTTGCACGCCGATTGCGCGAACGATGCCCGCGCGATCGATGATCGCGTAGGTGGGATAGAACGAAACATTCCACGCCGCGATCGTCGCGGGGGTGGCAACTGCGTTGGGATACGTCATCGCTTTCTCGGCGATCATCGCGTCGAGTTTTTCTACGCCTCGGCTCGGTTCGTGCGCACCGATCACAACGAGGCCCTTCTCGCCAAGCTCTTTTGCCATCAAGACATTCTCTGGAATCGCGGCGCGGCAAGGCGGACACCAAGTCGCCCAGAAATCGATCACCACGACCTTTCCCTTGAGTTTGGAGAGGTCTTGCGCCTCTCCGCGCCATTCCTTCAATTCAAGCGTAGGTGCAGGTTTCCCTGTCATCTCGAGGTGCTTCTGCGCAGTGTTGCCGATGCGCCAGAACCACGATTCCGGAAAGACGTCGCTTGCGGGCGCGCCGCTGCTTGGCGTTGGGATCGGTGCGGCAACGCCATCCTGCAGCGCGGGGTTCGAAAGGAGCGTGAGGAGGACGAGCGCGGTCGATTGGAGAACCATAGTTGAATCCTGATTTGGTGGAGACAAACTCAGCGGGAGGCGGCGAAGCTCTTCTTCTCCGTCCCATCGGCGTTGAAGATGACGAGATCACCTGATCCCTTTTCATTCGTGCCGATGCGCGCGAGGTCCTTACCTTGCGCATTCCGAAGGACGAGCGCGCCGCCCGGCGCGTCCGCCGCAACGCCTGCGGCGACCACCGGAGCACCGGTCGCATTTGAAATCGAAATCAAACCTCCAGTCGGTGCGGAAACGAGTGTGACGGCACGCTTGCCGTTTCGGGCGAGTAGGAGGGACGCTCCGTCATCCTTGCCACCTTCAGCCACGATGACGGCGTTGCCTTCGCCACTTGCGATGGCGAATCGTCCCGCGCCGTCGGCATTGGCGGCAACCGCGAAGACGGGGACCTTGGCCGAGTTGAAGAGTTGGAATGTTCCGCCGGTCGATTCCCCCGCGGTCGCTCCCGCGAACAGCAGTGCATCGCCGTTGGTTGTGCGGCAAATCAGCGCGCCGCCTTCCTTGCTGCCTTCGAGTTCGACCAGCGACTGCCCACTGGTGCTCAGCACTCCAACCGTTGCGCCTTCGCTATCGGTGGCGAGCCGTGCTGCTCCTGTCTGATCGCCCGCGAGAACAAAGCACTCAGCGACATTGGCGCGTGCCGCGATCCGGCGCGCACCATCGGGGGATGCGAGATCGAACTCCGCGCCATCCACGCCCGCGCGCATTCGCCCGACGATGCCGCCCTTTGCGGAACTGATGGCGAGACTTCCACCATCTGCGCCCGAACCGAGGACCATCGCATCACGATTCTCTCCGTCACCAATGCGCAGCGCGGCCCCAGCGGAGCTCGCACTCGCGCCGAAGACCGCGTGCCCGCGCGCATTGCTCAATGCGATCGCACCGCCTTCATCGTTGGACGCAAGTGTCGCGCTTCCGCGACCTGCGGTGGAAACTTCGACGCGACCACCTGCGCGCGCAGCAGACGCGGCCATGGCGAGGTCTCCGTTGGAGTTCCAAATCGCCAAGTCGCCGCCGCCAATCGTTGCGCTCGCACGAAGCACATTCTGCCCACTCTTGTTCCATAGGTCGAGCCGTCCTCCATCGGGAGCGGCCGTGGCGAGGAACACCACGCGATTCTGACTGTCAACCACTTCGAGTCGCCGCGTCTGCAGCAGAGGAGAAACCTCCTGATCCATGCGGGAGAAACCGAGGAATCCCGTGCAAAGGAGCGTCGTCATCGCGATCGCGACACCCTTCCAGCGGCGTGCCTCGCTGCGTGCGCGCGCGAGTTCCACACCGAGCGCATTTTCGAGGTTGACCATTCTTGCCGCGAGTTGGGCGGAGGTGGAGGGAGCGGTCGAGGCGAATGGCGATGCGTTGCTATCAGTCATAAGTGCGTCTCAATCAAAGGTGGACCCGGAGAGGGCGATGCTCGATGTCGCAAGAATCGGCGTTTAGCATACGGATCTCGTAAACTCTACGCTTCGCCAACCTCGAACGGATGGAGCCTGTCGTGGTTGCGGCAGTTCAGCGAATTTGGAGTATCAGCATGTCGCAGAAGGCAAGGCAAACCAGTCCGCATCCAAGTCCCGTTGGGCAAGCGTCGACTTCGACACGCCTCGGGCTTGGCGTCGCACTGCTGGGAACAAAATTCATGGGCCGCGCGCACTCCAACGCATGGGGAAAGTGCGCGCAGTTCTTCGAACTCAAGCGCCCACCACGCATGATCGTGGCTGCGGGGCGGAACGCCGCCGAGACTGATGCTTTCGCGCAGCGTTGGGGTTGGTCGCGCGCGTCGACGGACTGGCGCGAGGTCTTGCAGGACGGGGATGTTGATCTCGTTGATGTTTCGACGCCGAATCACCTTCATGCAGAAATGTCGATTGCCAGTCTTGAAGCCGGCAAGCATGTCGCGTGTGAGAAGCCGCTTTCAAGCACACTCGCCGACGCCAAGCGCATGGTGCTTGCTGCGCGTGCGGCGAAAAAGAAGGGCATCCAGACCTTCGTGTGGTTCAACTATCGCCGTTGCGGCGCCGTCGCCCTTGCGCACCGATTGGTGAAGGAGGGGAAGCTTGGGCGCATCTTCCATGTTCGCGCGAGCTATCTCCAAGATTGGGGTGGACCAGACACGCCACTGCTTTGGCGCTTTCAGTCGGATCAAGCCGGTTCTGGTGCGCATGGCGATCTCAACGCGCATTTGATCGACATGGCTCGATTCATCACCGGGGATGAGATTGTGGACGTCGTGGGCGCGATCGAAGAGACCTTCATCAAAGAACGCGCAATTGTCGCGGCGAACACAGAGGCGCTCGGCGCGAGCAAGAAGTTGAAGGGGAACAAGGCATCGGCGAAGCGTTCGGGCAAGTCGACGGTTGATGATGCGGTCCTCTTTCTCGCGCGATTCAAGCATGGCGCAATCGCGAGCTTTGAGGCGACGCGTTTGGCGACGGGCAATCAGAATCGCAACATGATCGAAATCAACGGTGAATATGGCAGCGTGAAGTTCGACTTCGAGCGCATGAATGAACTGCAGTGGTGGGATCACACGCTCGAGGCCAAGCTTCGCGGCTGGAGTCGGATCATGTGTACCGATGCGAGTCATCCGTATGGTGGTCACTACTGGCCCGCCGCGCATGTCGTCGGCTACGAGCATGGCTTCGTGAGTCAGGCTGCCGACATTGCCGCGGTGCTTGGCGGCGGTGCGAGTATCGTCCCGCTGCCGGACTTCGAAGATGCGCTGAAGACCCAGTGCGTCTTGGAGGCGGCGATCCGCAGCGCGCGCGAACACCGCGCCGTTCCCATTCGCGAACTCGACAAATTCTGAGCCACGATTCGATGCACCCCTCTGATGCTTTGTCACGGGATTCGATTGCGCAAATGGAAACGCACCTCGAGCGGGCTGTGGATGCGTTGACACGACTGCAGCGGTCGGATGGACATTGGCGGGGCGAACTCGAGGGGGATTCGATCCTGCAGAGCGAGTACCTCTTGATGAAGTGGATCCTCGCGCAAGAGTCAGCGCCGCTTGCGGACGGCTCGAGCGCGGATTTGCTTCAGCGCATGGTTGCGTACCTTCGCAGTCAGCAGCGCGGAGATGGTTCGTGGGGCGCGTATCCCGATGCGCCAATGGATCTTTCGGCGACGGTCAAGGCGTACTTCTGTTTGAAACTGTTTGGTGATGCTCCCTCCGATCCACACATGCAGCGGGCGTGTGCACGCATTCGCCAAGCAGGAGGCGCGGAGTCATGCAACTCCTTCACGAATTTTTATCTCGCGGCACTCGGGCAGATTTCTTGGGACGCGGTGCCGTGCATTCCGCCGGAAATCATCGATTTGCCGAAGTGGTGCTTCTTTCACCTTGAGAAGGTGAGCGCGTGGAGTCGCACGATGATTCTCCCGCTCGCGATTGTTTCAATGCGCCGACCGACGCGCGTGCTCCCTTCGGCGCTCTGCATCGATGAACTCTTCGTGGATCATGTTGCTCGTCATCGGATGAAAGCGACGCGGCGAATCAAGGGCGCGTGGGGAGCGAGGTTCTTGAAGGTCGATCGTTTGCTGAAGTGGGCGCACCGGTTTGGTCCGTTTGCCTGGCGGCAGGGATCGGTCAATCGGGCATTTGCGTGGATGCATGCAAGGGCGGGACAAGATGGCGCAGCCGCAACCGACGGATTGGGCGCGATTTTCCCACCGATGGTGTATTGGCAAATCGTGCTGCACGCGATGGGATATGCACGGAGTGATCCTCTCGTCGTGCGGGCGGAACGGGATCTTGACGCACTCATCGTGCGAGTCGGGGTTGGTCCTGAGGCGCCATTGCGCGTGCAACCATGCTTCTCTCCGGTCTGGGATACCGGCATTGCCTTGAGCGCGCTCGCGGATTGCGGATTCGATGCGACCGACGAGGTTGTGCAGCGCGCGTCCGCGTGGTTGCGATCGAAGGAGTGCATGCATCGAGGGGATTGGGCTTCCAACCTCCATGCCGATGGGCATCCAAGCGGATGGTGCTTTGAATACAACAACGCGTTCTACCCCGATTGCGATGACACCGCGATGGTCGCGATGTCGCTGTACCGAACCGGAGACCTTCACGCGAAGGCAGCGAGTTCCCGCGGCGTCGCATGGCTCCTCAAGATGCAGAACGACGATGGCGGTTGGGCAGCGTTTGATCGAACCGAGCATCGGCCGATACTCGAGTGCGTGCCCTTTGCCGATCACAATGCGATGCAGGATCCTTCCTGCCCGGACATCACTGGACGAGTTCTTGAGTGTTTTGCGTGGCATGGCATGCATGGCGAGCACGCGAGCGTGCGCGACGCGATCGCGTACATCACCGCCCATCAGCAGGTGGATGGATCTTTCTTTGGTCGATGGGGGGTCCACTATCTCTACGGAACTTGGCAAGCGGTCATCGGTCCACTTCGTTGCGGCGTGAGCGCGTCCGAGCCCTGGGTGCAGCGCGCGGGCGCGTGGGTCAAGTCTGTGCAGAAATCGGACGGGAGCTTTGGCGAAAGTTGCGCGGCGTATGACAACGCGTCGAGGAAGGGCCAAGGCGTGTCGACCGCGAGCCAAACTGCGTGGGGCGCCATGCTGTTGCTTGAGGTGTTCGGAAAGGATGACCTCGACGCGCGGCGCGCAATCGATTGGCTTTGTCGAACCCAACTCGATGATGCGAGTGCGATGGACCCGATCACGAATCCCGATTCAGACGCGTCAGGAAGTTGGTCCGAGGCGGCGTTCACCGGAACTGGTTTCCCACGCGTCTTCTACCTTCGGTACCACCTATACCGCCTGTACTTCCCAATCATGGCCATCGGTCGTTTTCTCAGCGCACATGGCGCGGGGATTTCCGGAAAGCGTCTGAAGGATCGCGGCGTTCGCGCCGCGCTCTTTGGGTAGGAGTGGAAGTCCATTGCGTTTGCGGCAGATACGGCGAAAGGATCAGGGCTTTCGTATCATCGCGAAGATGACTGCGATTCCATCGCTTGCGCTCCTCGTCGCCGTGACCTGTGCGTCGCACCCGCCGGACACGACTATCGATCGCGGGCGCACGCACGCGGGCGGTTTGAATCCACCGGCGCGAGCGGAGTTCATCGACTCGTTCCGACAACTCGAAGAGATCCTTCCAACGCCCAACGATGCGCGCTGCGCGTCTGGCGCGCCCGGCCGCGCCTACTGGCAGCAGCAAGCGGATCACGACATCGCCGTCACCGTGCTTGCGGATGCATCGAGCGCAACAGGCAAGGAGCGCATCACCTATCACAACCGCTCACCGGACGATCTTCGTTACCTCTGGTTGCAACTGGATCAGAATCGATTCGACTGGCAATCGAGAGGTGAATTGTCGCAGCCTTCGCCCGACTTCACACAGGATCAAGGCCTGCGCTGGTTAGAGGGATTGACGCGCAAGCAGTCATGGGAGGGCGGCTACACGATTTCGCGCGTCGCACTTGCGTCGGGCGCGGCTCTTCCATTCACAGTGGTGGACACGATGATGCGAGTCGACCTTCCCACGGAACTCCTCAGCGGCGAGTCGTTGGCGTTTGATGTGGAGTGGTCCTTTCCGATCGTCGATGTTCGCGTCGAGCATCAGCGATCCAATAGTGAGTTTCTCGCCTCGGACAACGCGCCGATCGTCGAGATGGCGCAGTTTTTTCCGCGCATGGCCGCGTACACCGACGTTAATGGCTGGCAGCACAAGGCGTTTCTTGGTCGCGGAGAGTTCACGACGGAGTTTGGGGACTTCAACCTCAGCGTGACGGTGCCTTCGAACTGGACAGTGATCGCGACCGGAGAGTTGGTGAATGCATCGGAGGTCTTGACTGCGGAACAGCAAGTGCGATTGGCGAAGGCGCGGTTGAGCGAGCAACCCGTGATGATCACCAGCGCGGAAGATGCAGCAGCACTTCGCGCAGCGCGACCGAGCACCACGAAGACTTGGCGCTTCGCAGCCAAGCAGGTGCGAGACTGCGCATTTGCCGCGAGTCCGGCTTATCTGTGGGACGCCGCGCGCGCGCCTATTCCAGGCACCGACCGAGTGGCGCTTGCCATGAGCGTCTATCCAATCGAAGCCGAACCGTTGTGGTCGAAGTACTCCACCCACGCTGTGGCGCACACGATTGATTCGTATTCCCGCCATGCACTGCCGTATCCGTACCCCGTTGCGATAAGCGCGAATGGCCCCGTGGGTGGCATGGAGTATCCGATGATCTGCTTCAACGGCCCGCGTCCGGAGAAGGACGGGACTTACTCCGAAGGCACGAAGAAGGGACTCATCGGCGTCGTTATTCATGAGGTCGGGCACAACTGGTTCCCGATGATCATCAATAGTGATGAACGGCAGTGGACTTGGCTTGATGAGGGGCTCAATACTTTCTGCCAGTATCTCGCGGAGCAAGAGTGGTCGGAGAGATACGAATCCGGACGAGGTGAGCCACACAAGATCGTGGAGTACATGACAACGCCTGGCGAGCCGCCGATCATGACCAACTCTGAATCGATCGCGAGACTTGGCCCGAATGCTTATGCAAAGCCCGCGACGGCGCTGAATGTACTTCGGGAGACCGTCCTGGGTCGAGCGAATTTCGACTTTGCCTTTGGCGAGTACTGCCGCCGATGGGCGTTCAAGCGTCCTGAACCGGCGGATTTTTTTCGCACGATGGAAGATGCGTCTGGTGTTGATCTTGATTGGTTCTGGCGTGCTTGGTTCTACGACACCCGCCATGTGGATGTCGGGATTGAGGAAGTCGTGGCCCTGCGCATCAAGTCTGCCGACCCGGCGGCCGAAAAGGCCATCGCTCGCGCCGAACGCGATGCGCTCGCACCCACGCTTTCTGAGGAAGCCAACGCGGCGATGAACGCCGCAAGACCGCCACGCGACAAGCGATTTCCGGAGCTTCAGGATTTCTACTCAAGTTTCGACGCGTTCGCGGTGAGTCCCGATGATCAGCAGAGGTTCGTCGAGTTCGCGGAGAAACTCACTGCGGAAGATCGCGCACTCCTGCAGTCAACGCTTTGTTTGAGCGTCGTGCGCTTCCGCAATGACGGGGGACTCGTGACGCCGCTTCCGCTCGCGCTCGAGTTTGCGGACGGATCATGCGAGTCGATCATCCTCCCCGCCGAACTCTGGAAGTTCGACCCCCGTCGCGTTTCGAAGTTGATCGTGTCAAAGTCTCCGCTGGTGCGGGTCACCCTTGACAAGCGGCGGCAGATCGCCGACGCCGATCTTACCGACAACGCATTCCCACAGGAGATTTCGAAGTCTTCCTTCGGCATCACGAACGACCGACGCCGTGGCGACGATGGCAATCCGATGCGAGACGCTATCGAAGCGACCGCGGAAGAAGCTTCCCGCGCGATCGCCGAGAAGCTCGGCGTCCTGCTCGCCGATGCGGTGCGCGGAGGAAGAAGCGCCACGAGCGTCTGCGACAGCGCCACAAGCGCCCAGCAGCTTGATGCATGGGGCAAACGGATGCTGATCATTGATGGTGGAAAGAATGGCGCTGTCGCGACGATCGTCAGTTGCGGCCCAGATGGCATTCCGTCCAATCGTGACGACATCAAGTTCGCCGTGCGTGCCAACGGAACGCTTGAGCCGTAGCGGCGGATTCACCAGGGCTGCGCGGCGGCAAACGACACGCGATCTTTCGAGACCGGATGTGTGAACTCAAGGCGTGCGGAGTGGAGCATCAATCTCGGCGTGAGGATCGCCACTTCATTGGGTGAGTAGAAGTGGTCACCGACGATTGGGTGTCCAATCGCCTTCAAGTGCACGCGCAGTTGATGACTCCGACCGGTCTTTGGCTCAAGTTCAAGGAGTGTGGTCGGGCGACCGAGTCTCTCCGATGGATATCGTTCGAGGACGCGCCAACGAGTAACGCTGGGCTTGCCGAGTTCGAAATCAACGATGTGAATCGCGGTGCCTTGCGCTTGCTTTCGCAGTGGAAGATCGACTTCGCCGTCGTCCAGTTTGGGCGACCCATCGACAACGGCGAGGTAGAACTTCGCCGTTTCCCGCGATTCAAACTGCCGCGAAAGTTCACGATGAGAGTCAGCGTTGCGCGCGAGCACGAGCACGCCGGAGGTGTCCATGTCGAGCCGATGCACAATGCGCGCATCGGGAAACTGGCTCTTCACGCGGGAAATCAGGCAATCGGCTTTGCTCGGTCCGATTCCGGGAACGGTCAGTAACCCGGACGCCTTGTCGCAGATGACGATTTCCTCGTCGGAGTAGAGAATGTTGTAGCCTGAGCCATACATGTGCGTGGGTACACTAGTCGACCCATGTTCGTCGTTGCTCCTTTTTGGCTCGCGTCTGTTCTGTGTTTCGTGCGTGTGTTTGGGGTGCCACCGCAAACTCCCGCGCCGGAGCCTGGCGTCGGTCCGGCGCTGCAACTGACGAATCCAGAGCGGTTCCTCAAGGCCGGAGAGAACTATTTTTCCCCCAATGGAAGAAAGATCGTCTTTCAGGCGATTGAACGACCCGCCGAGGGCGCGGTCGCGGACGACTTCTACTCGATGTTTGTTGCGGATCTCGAGTTTGACGCAAAGCAGCAGCCGACAGGGATTACCAACATCACGCGCGTGAGCCCCAAGGGTTCGGCGAACACCTGCGGTTGGTTTCATCCCACGAAACCGAACACGCTTCTCTTCGCATCCACGCTCACGCCACCGGTCGCCGAGGAAGCACCGGGATATCAGCGAGGGACCAGCCGGTACCGGTGGAGTTTTCCTCGCGAGATGCGCATCGTCGAAGTGGATCTCGCCGAGGCGGATGGAACGGCAGCTCCGTTGCACATCCTTGAGGGAAACGCGCAGGCGTACGTGGCGGAGGGAAGCATTTCGCCCGATGGTCGATTCCTCTTGTTCTGTTCCCTCGAGACTGGTGAAGGCGACATTTTTGTTCGGGATCTGAAGACTGGTGTCCGCACGCCTCTTGTGATGGCGAAGGGCTACGACGGCGGTCCATTCTTTTCTCCCAACGGAAAGCAAATCGTCTATCGCTCGGATCGCAATGGCGACAGCTTGCTGCAAGTCTACATTGCGGATCTCGTGTTCACGAGTGATGGCGCGCTCAATGGCGCGACGAACGAGCGACAACTGACGGCCAATGAACATGTGAATTGGTGTCCGTTCTTTCGCCCCGATGGACAGTCGATCGTCTACGCATCAAGCGAGATTGGCCACAGTAATTACGAAGTCTTTGAGATCTTGCTTCCCACCGCGCCGGGCGGAATTGCGATGCGCCGACGCGTGACGGAGGCGGGAGGGGCAGATGTACTTCCAGCGTTCTCTCCCGATGGCAAGTGGCTGCTGTGGACTGGTCAGCGCAATGAAGGCAAGTCGAGCCAACTGTATCTCGCGCCGTATCTCGCGCCGAATGTGCCATCGACAACCAAGTGATGATTCCCCGTGCAGTACGCCAGTGACTCATTCTCCGATCGTCGTTACCTGATTCCGTTCCGGTCGCAGTTGTTGCCCCAGATCTTTACGGATGTTCTGGTCATCGGCGGCGGCGTCGCTGGCTTGCGCGCCGCGCTTGAAGCGAGCGCGAGTGGCGAGGTCATTGTGCTCGCGAAGGGTGCGCTCGACCGTTCAAACACCGCCCTGGCGCAGGGAGGTATTGCGGCGGTGTTGTCACCCGAGGATTCCGCCAGCGAACATGTGGAAGACACGATGGTTGCCGGCGCTGGCCTTTGCACGCGTGCGACCGTCGAAGCGCTCGTCGCTGAAGGGCCTCGCGCGATTGCGTTTCTTGCAGAGCACGGTATGCGCTTTGATTGCGACCGCGATGGCGCGCTCTCGCTTGCGCGCGAAGGCGGACATCACCGACGCCGGATTGTGCACAGCGATGGCGACGCGACTGGGAAGGAGCTCGCCCGCACGCTGTTGTCGGCGACGAGCACGGCTTCCGCGATTCGCATCTTTGCGCAATGTTTCGCGCTCGATCTGTTGACGGCGGGACAGGGCAAGGGTGGAGAGGAACGGGTGCTTGGCGCGATCACGCATCACCCGAAGTATGGTCTGCAGATCATCTGGGCTCGTTCGGTCGTTCTCGCGAGCGGAGGCGTTGGCCAACTCTGGCGAGAGACCACAAACTCACGCATCGCCACCGGGGACGGCGTCGCGATGGCGTGGCGCGCGGGCGCACAGATTGCGGACATGGAGTTCGCGCAGTTTCATCCAACGGCGCTGTACATCGCGGGTGCGCCTCGTAGCCTGATTTCGGAAGCGGTGCGCGGAGAGGGCGCGAAACTCGTCGATCGTAGTGGGCGCCGGTTTATGGAAGGTTTGCATCCGCTCGCGGAGCTCGCGCCTCGCGACATCGTAAGTCGCGGAATCATTGAGCACCTCGCGCGTGCGCCGGATGCCTGCGTGTTCCTTGATGCCAAGGCGATGGGAACGGAAGGATTCCGAGCGCGATTTCCTGGCCTTGCGCGCATGCTTGCCGGTTACGACATCGATCCAGGGCGTGATCTGATTCCGGTCACGCCGGCCGCGCACTACACGATCGGCGGGGTGGTCACGGATCTCGATGGTCGAACGAGTGTGGATGGACTCTTCGCCGCCGGTGAAGCGGCGTGGAACGGATTGCATGGCGCGAATCGATTGGCATCCAACTCGCTTCTTGAGGGACTCGTCTTCGGCCGCCGCGCGGGCGCGGCCGCTGCGCTCGAACCCAAGCAACGAATTCCAGCACGCATTGTGAGTGATATTCGCCCGAGTGGTCGCGCTGAACTCGACCTTGCCGACTCTCGTGCGAGCCTGATCAGTGCGATGTGGCGCAATGTGGGCATTGTGCGCACCGGCGCGGGACTCGAAGGTGCGCTCGACATGATCGCGTTCTGGTCGCGGTACTCGCTCGACAAGATCTTCGATGATGAGCAGGGGTGGGAACTACAGAATCTCTTGACGGCTGGTGCACTCGTCGCTCGCGCGGCGTCGTGGCGTGAAGAGTCGCGTGGTACGCACACGCGAACCGACTTCCCCGCGACGCTCGATCGATATCTTGCGCACAGCGTGTGGCAGCGGCATCAGTCCGAACCAATGGTCACCCCGCGTGGGAGTGTCGGAGTCCCCGCGTGAACAGCCGCGCCCTCGCGTCGTGCTTGCTCGGATGGAGTTGCGTGATGCTCTTCGGGTCGGGGTGTTCGCAGCCTCGCATCGTCTATCGACCGGTCGCGGCCTACATGCGCGAAGGCGGAGCGGAGGTGCCTGATGAAGTGGTGCTTCCGGATGGCCGCATCCTGAAGTTCGTGAGTGAAGAAGAATTCGCGCAAATCAAGGCCGAGCAGCGTGGTGATGCACCTTTGATTTCGCTTGACGCGGATGCCAAGGCATTCGCGCCATGGGAGCAACGCGAGGATGGGACGGTGCAACTTCGCGCAATGATTCCTGCGCATGTGGTCGCCAACACAATGGCATGCCTGCGTGATGAGCGGTATGTGGAGCTCTGGCAGCAACTCGTCGCTTCGGGGGTGAGGAATCGTGCAGAGGCTGCCTCGTACGCGCGAGGCGAGAACGCGACGGCGGCGCAGGATCAGTTTGTTGAGTGGTGCGTGCGCCATCGAGGCGACGCACTGATGCTCCTCAATCGCATGAGCTTCGGCCTCTCAAGTTCGAGTGCGGTGATGCGCAATCACGGGGGTGGGTGCATGACGATCGAACTCTCGCCCCAGATTGCGAAGGGCGCGGAGTTCAAACTCAAGACGGTCGAGATCATCACCGAGCCAGATGGATTGAAACTGGGGGGGATCTGGTAGGGATGCGCGACGGCCGTGGCGCGCCAATGCGTGTTCGCAACGCAACACCGGCGCCCTTCAGGACGCCGGTGGAGTGAAGTTGGAATTGGGTTCGATTCAGTGGGCGTTGTCGGCGAGGACCTTTGGTTCCTCACCATTCGTTCCTGCATCGGGAATGGCTTCCGCAAGAGCGGTCACCGCCACGGTGAAGGCGAGGTAGTCCGCGCCTTCCTTGCGCGTGCAGAGAATCTCGTCACCAGCCTTGTACTCACCCATCAGGAGGTTCTCGGCGAGCGGATCTTCGATGTAGGTTCCCAATGCACGACGGAGCGGTCGCGCGCCGTAGTCTGGGTTGTAGCCCTTCTCGATAAGGAAGTCCTTCGCGGACTGATCGATGCTCAGTCGCAGCTGTTTCTCCTCGAGGCGCTTGCGGACCTTGCTGAGTTCATACTCAATGATGGTGTTGAGATCGTCCTTCAAGAGCGGGCGGAAGACGATCACATCGTCGACGCGGTTGATGAATTCCGGACGGAAGAACTTCTCGATTTCGCCCATGAGCGCCTTCTTCATCTTCTCGTAGTCTTGCACTTCCGCGCGCTTGCCGAAGCCGAACGACGCGCCACCCTTGATGACATCCGCGCCAAGGTTGCTAGTCATGATCAGGATGACATTGCGGAAGTC
>SXUJ01000088.1 GCA_005790565.1 Planctomycetia bacterium | reverse complement strand
ATGCCGTGACACCGCTGGATCGGACCTTCTCCTCGACGACTGCAGATTGCGTTCCCGCGGCAACGAGAAAGACATTCGAAAAACTATCATCGCCACCCTTGGCGGACCAAAGTTCGGTTGCGCCCGTGCGACGAGTCGCGATGCCAAGTGGCAATTCGCGAACCCGCGAGACATCATCGATGACCGCCGTGTCAATCGGCCACGGCAGCTTGAACATCGGCTCGCCTTGCAACACGGAACCCACAATCGCACCAAACCGTAGGCGCATCGCTTGCTCTCCCGGCCCAACGATGACCAGCGTCGTCAGCGCGAGAATGATGACCAACCCGAAGACACCGAGGCGAACGGCGTTGCGAAGAAGAAGTTGGTATCCCCAAGAACTCGATATCTCGAAACCGAATTGGTAGTTCACCGCCTCATTGATGGAACGCACGATGGAGTCAGGCGCTGCCAAGAGCGAGAGCACACGCGAATCGAACGCAGGTCGCGGAACTTCATTCGCCCTTCTCGGGCGATAGATATTGAGGACAAGTCCAAAGACGGTTTCTGCCGCTACCGCGACCATGAATATCGCCATCGCTTGACAGAGACCCTCGAGGAATGTCGGCTTGTCGAGCATCGCCAAGACGGCGCCCACTGCAGCGGCAAGGAGCATCAACGCGTTGCCGACCATGATCCCTGCGCCACCACGCAGGTTGGCCCACGCCGAGTGGAGCGCCATTCCCGCGATCCAACGCGAAAAGATGAAGGCGAGCACCGCAAAACCCATCGTGGTCGCAAGTTGCCAGCCAAGCGCATCGCCAACATTGAACTTCCCAACATCCGCGTTGACATCATCGAGTTTGCCGAACCACCGGAGTGTGTACCAGCCGAACGCAATCAGCAGCAGGCTATAGAGAACGCTCGCGGTGGGCATAAGCCACGCGTGCATCCACTTCAGTCGCTTCGCAGCGATCCGTGCATCTTCGGTACTGAAGATGCGACCATCTTCCCCAATGCCAGGGGTGTCATCGAGTTCGAGTGCTTCGAGTCGTTCAAGCCGGTGCTGATGGAACACGATGACCAGCGCAAGCCACGCGATGATCCCGGGAAACATCCACGCGGCGATCGTGGTGAGGATGGTGACTTCGCCCAACCATCCCCACAAGAGCAACCCGATGCCAAGGGCGGCCTGCCCGAGCAGCCCGTAGCTCGCGACGCGGGTCGCCTGTTGATATGCGTGGTGGTCAGTTCTCATCGCTCAGGAAGTTTCTCGTATCAGACGAAGATGGTTGCTGCGGAACTTCGAGGTCGCCGGAAGAATTGAAAGACGGGGCGACCCGTTGGGCGTCCTCTACGGCGCTGCGCCTTGGGGGAAACCGTGGGATACTGTAAGGTAAAGCCGCCTTCACGGGTTGCATCCCGCGTCCGGATCCCCTCTGCAAGCGGCTGATTTTCCATATGGCGATCTTCGAACAACTTTGGGCAATCGCGCGTAACACCTACCTCGAGAGCGTGCGCCAACCCGTCGTGCTCGTCATCATCTCATTGGGCATCTTGCTCACGATCCTCTGCAATCCGTTTGCAGGGTGGACCATGCAAGACGATCAACGGATGTTCGTCGACATCGGCCTCTCAACCGTGTTTGTTTCAACCGCCCTCCTGGCGGCGTTCATCGCAACGAATGCGATCTCTCGCGAGATCGACAACCGCACGGTACTCACCGTGATTTCAAAGCCCGTTCCACGCCCGGTCTTCGTCCTCGGAAAGTACCTTGGCGTGTCCATCACGATGCTTGTTTCACTGGCGGTACTCGCGCTTGTCTTCATGTTGGTTGAAGTGCACGGCACGATGCAAACCGTGCGCACGCCTTATCACTGGCCGGTGATTCTCCTCGGAGGAAGCGCAATCCTGACGAGCGTGGCTGTCGGCGCCTGGATGAACTTTCTCTACGGCAAGAACTTCGCGGCGTCGTGCATCACGATCGCGATTCCGCTCTTGCTGCTCGCGTATGCCGCGTCACTTTTTTTCGACGGGCATTGGGTCGCGGTGCCGGCACGCACGCAGTTCGAGGGCGAGATTTGGAAGTCGCTCGGGATGCTCGCACTGGCGACAATGGTGCTCAATGCGGTGGCAATTGCGGCGAGTACCCGCCTTGGACAGGTGCTCACGCTCACGGTCGTCCTCGGAACGCTCCTACTCGGGTTGCTCTCGGATTGGTTTTTCGGCAGAACAGCCGCGCGCCTCGCGGATGAGTTCGCGAGATTGGGCGACGCTTCGCCGTCGCTTCAAGACCGCGCGCTCTACTGGACCTGCGAGACACTCGCGTCGATCGTTCCGAATTTCCAAGTCTTTTGGACGACGGACGCGCTCACGCAGAAAAAGTCGATTCCCTTGGACTACGCCCTCTACGCTCTTCCGTACTCCGCGCTTCTCGTGATCGCATTCCTCGCGCTCGCGACCGCGCTCTTCCAACGGCGCGAGGTTGGGTAAGCAGAGGCTTTGCCCACACGCTTCACGCGCTCGGGGCGTTGAGACCCCATGCCGCGACTTCCGCGCGCCGCTTCGTCGAAGTCAACATGAAGCCGACGACGCATGGCAAGATCGAGAAACCAAGCGTCGCGAGCACGAGATTGCGGATCCCGTCGCTTCGCGCTTTCACCGCGTCAAACTTGTCGAGTTCCGATTGGACAGCCTTCGCCATCTCGGGGTTCGAAGAGCGCGCCATCGATTCGAGAATTCCACGGGAGTAATCGACCGTGGCGTCGACGGTCATCATTCCCCAAATGAGTCCGGCAACGGCCATACAAACTCGTGCGGCGGCCCAGACGAGCACGAGTTTCGCGCCAACCCTCCGACGCATCAGGAGAAGCACCCCGCCGAGCGAGAGGATGACTCCGAGAGGGACCAGGACCGCGCCCTGCACATTCATCGCGAGCACCATTTCCGGCGGCATCTCGATGTCCACTCCCTGTGCCTTCAAGAGACTTCCGCCAAAGTTCGCGAAGAGAATCGACCCCCCCTGCACACACATCCCGATCACGCCGTAGGCAAGGCAAAGACTGCCAAGCACGATGGGCCAGCGAGAGCGCGCAGAGGAGACCTCTCCGAACTCTGCCGTGTGAACATAGGGATCGGTCGGAGAAGCGTTGGTCGGATCGCTGGGCATGCCGCGCATCATGCAGCCGAGGCGACAGCAGCGCAACTTCGATTCGCCGCGGTTCAGCGTCGCTTCATTTGGGCGAGCGCCTTTTTGAACTCCGCGAGTTGCTTCTTGAGAATGTCAACATCCTCAGGGAGATTTGGCGCCTCGTAGACCATGCCCGCTTTGCAGCGGTCGTACCAGCGGATCAGTTCCGTGAGCGCCTTGATGCGAGCGCCCATCATCGCGGCGTCATCGTTGCCACCTGGATTCTCGAGATCGGCGAGCAACTTTGTCTTCTGCTCGACACAGTCCTTGAGGAGTTTTTGCCAGTTCTCGTGGATCTTGCGACCAACGTCGCTCGCTTCCTTCCATCCATTCAACTGCAAGCAAACGGCGAGCTCTTCCACGGTGTCGGCGGTGCCATCCGAGAAGCCGCAATGCCACGCGTTGTCGGCGTTGAGCGTCAGATTCTCCTTCTCGTTGGAGAGCGGGTACTTCCCTTGCATCGTGTCGTAGAAGATCGCGTCTTGTCGCGTGCCGCCCTCGGGAATGTCGTAACTGAGCAGTTGCGGCGCGGAGACCATGGCGCGACCGATGAACGAACTTCGACCGCCGATTTCGCTCACCTCGCCAACCTTCTTGAGCCACGCTTCAAGTTCCGAACCAGAGATCGCCGTTTGACCGGCAAACATCGTGATTGCGCCGAGTGCGCCCACGCGCATGAAGTAAATCTCATCGCAGTGAAGGCTCGTGAACGCCGCTGCCGAGATCGCACGCTTGATCCACGCGACCACGCGATGGCGCTTCTTCAGCTCCTTCATTGTTTCGTGGATGCGATCGCCTTCGATCACCAAACCGCCGGGGCTGTCGATGAGCAGGACGATGATTTGGCCAGGACCAATCTTGTCCGCCTCCTTGCCAATCTGTTCGATCTCCTCGTGACGCATCCCGATGCCAACCGTTCCCTCAAGGGGAAGTACGAAAATGTTCGGGATCAATGCACTCGCCGCACTCGCAGAGTTGGACGCGCCCGCAGCGGCGCTCCCTGGAGCGCCGGCTGGAGTTGCCGTCGTCGGCGCGAGGGATGCGGAGGCACCGATCGCGTCCACGCTACGCAGGTCAAACGCGAGGATCGTCACATTGCTCGCCTTCCCTGCCTTGTCCACCGAGAGAACGAGCATCTTTGCGTCGCCCTTCACGATGGTTCCTTCGAGCGTGACCTCCGAAGCGCCTTGCATGCATTGCACGCGAACCCGCTGACCGACTTCTCCCTTGAACTGCGCGCCGGACTTCAGCTTCACCGTCACTGGGGGAGCGTGTGACGCGAGTGGAAGCGAGAGCGCGGATGCCGTCACGCAAAGAGTTGCAATGGACGCCGCAATCGAGCGCGCGAAGGAGTGTCGAGTAGTCATGGTCATTGAAATCCTAACGATGCTTTCGGAAAATCCCTGTTTCGAAGTCAAACTCAGAGCCCGCGCTTCCCGCCCATGCCGCCGCCCCCAAGCCCTCGCCCGCCACCACCTCCACCGCCGCCATTGTTGCCGCCGGTGTTCTTGGAACGCGCGATTTCCTTCTTGATGTTGTCGATTTCGATCTCGAGTTGAAGTCGTGTGACACCCATCTCGCGCTGCAATCGCCGCTCCACGGCAGGGTATTGCTTCATCGCACCGACAACCTTTTCGAAAAGAGATTTTCGTTGGCCGTAGCCCTTCACGCCTTCGTCGACGCTTTGAGAACTCTCAAGCCACTCGATGCAGCGGTCATACAGTTTGCGCCAACTCTCCACATAGTCGGTATAGATTTCTTTACCCGAATCGGCGCTCTCAAACTCGCGGTAGCCCAGCAAGAACATGAGGTCGTCGAGTGAATCCGCCACGCCGTCCGCCAGGCCGGTGTCTTCGGCCGTCGTCGAATTGAAATTCACCGTCGCTTCCTTGTTGCTATCAACCGTCCACACTCCGGAAGTGTTCGGAAGCCAAGTCGAGTCCCTTCCGTCAAACCTCACGCTCAGCGTCTTCTCCGGCAACAACATCGCGTCGCCGAGTTCAAGCGGGTAACCGCCTTGCTGCAAGAATCCCTTGCCAATGCCCGTCCACGCTGCGAGCATCTTCGCTGCGACATCGGGATCCGACCAACCTCCAGCGAGCTTTGCAACATTCTGCAGTCCCCAAAGGCGGGCGTCGCTCGTCATGTACATATCTGGCCACGCGAATGCCATGAGTGAACCGAAACCCACCGAGTCTTGGATCCACATCACCTGCGGCACATCGCGAAGGTCCTCGCGAAGACTCTTTACGAGGTCGCGGTACTCCTCGAGGTGCACTTGGCCCGCTTCCTTCTGATCATCATTCTTGAGATAGAAGTTGTTGTCGATGTCCGCGCTCTTGAGTTCGATGATGATGATGTCAGGCTTCACCTTCTTCGCATCCGCGACGATTGCCTTGTAAGGCTGCGGATGAATGTCGGTTCCCATCTGACCATGCATCGGAATGACATAGACCTTGGGGGTCGAGAGGGTCGAAGGGAATGCCTTCCGGGTCACTTCCGATGCCGTTTGCGCGAATGCGGAGGCAGTGGCGGTCAACGCGAGAAGGGCGGCGAAACGGCGAGTCGTCGGCATAGCAGGAGCCTCGGAGAGAGTCATCGGCGAGCGGCTCAACTTGAGACGCCCAAGAGCAGCATGGGAATATCCTACGGGCTGCTGAGCCCTTGGTGGCAAGGGAAAGGCCGCAGAATCAGGTCGGGAAGAGCATTTGAAGCCCCTCTTTCGCGGATGCGATAGCGCCCTCGAGTTGCGCGTCCATCGCTCGATGCAGGAGTTCCTTGAATTCCTTGCCCGGAGTGAGCCCGCGCGAGATGAGCAGATCGCCGTCAACCAGCGGCTTCGGAAGTACCCGCGCGGGGAGTAATGCCTCGGCCTCGCGCTCAACTCGCGTTGCAAACTCCGGCGCCTCGGCGCGAAGGACTTCAAGCGCCTCACCAAACCCAAACGCCGCGATCGTTCGACAGCGATCGGCCACCCGAAGTTCCTGCCAACCGAGATGGAACCGCTCCCGAAGATGAATGATCGCTTCAAGCGCCGAACACTCAAGGTTCGACAGCATGAATCGCGCACGCAGTTGAGGGACAATCGTTGCATCGACGAGAACCGACCCTCGTTCACATCGATCGAGGATCCAACACATCAGCGCCGTGGTGAAGGCGTCAGGCAACTCGCTGGGCAATGCACGCAATCGAGTGAGACTTCCCGCGCCAAGTCCCCGACCGAGTACTGGCGCATCGAGTCCAAGTTCTTCGAGGAGTTGCGCTCCCCGCGCGCGCGAGGAGTGACGCAGCAAGGCACGCAACTCTTCCCCCACGCGCTCGGCGCTGATCGCACGCAAATCGCCCGCGTGAGCCTGGATCGCACTCGCCGTTCGCGGCTCGATTGCGAAAGCAAACCGCGCCGCGAACCGAACCGCTCGCAGCATTCGCAGACGATCCTCTTCGATCCGCTGAACCGGATCGCCGATGGCGCGAATGATTTTGTCCCGCAGGTCCTGCTGCCCTTGTCCATTCGTGTAATCCACCACCGCTCGCGATTGGGGATCCATGAACAGGCCGTTAATCGTGAAGTCACGACGAGAAACATCGAGTTGAGCCGTTGCAAACCGCACCTCGCTCGGACGACGCCCGTCGCGGTACGCACAGTCCTCGCGAAAAGTCGCGACCTCGATCATCCAACCACTCTCGCGCACGAGCATCACGCCGAACGACTCACCCACGCCGCGCGCCTTTGGATAGACCTGCGCGATTTGCTCGGGTGTCGCGCTCGT
>SXUJ01000087.1 GCA_005790565.1 Planctomycetia bacterium | reverse complement strand
GGTGCGATGGACGCCGCGCCAGAGGACTACATGCTTGTCCGGATCGCGATGCAGTACCCGCCCGTGCCATCCGCGCTTTGGGTTGCGTGGGATCTTCCGCCGCGTGCGGTGTAGACGGCTCGTCGCAAGGCGCAGCGCGCACGCATGAGCGTGAGCATGCGCAGGCGCGGTGCGGAATCTAGTCCACGCCCGAGGGGGAGGTCGTGTCGTGACGAACGCAGCGTTGCGCTCCGGCATGGGTTCTGTTGTGAGAGAAGTGAACGAGCGGAGAACTTGGCCTCGAAATCAGGTACGCTGCGGGGCGTGCTTCAGCTCGGGAGAGTATCGGACTGGGGAGGAGAATAGCCATGGTCGTCGCCCTGATTTTGACTTGTGTCGCGCTCGCAATTGGACTGCTCGCAGTCGCGTTCGCCTGCATCCAATACCGAAAGAGATTGCGGGTGATGGAGCGGCGAATGCATCCGATCAGCGATGCGGCCGCTGCATTGGATCGCGTTCGGGAAGAGGCGCAAGCGACAATCGCGGCACTGACTCGGGAAGAGCGCCACATCAAGCTTCGCACGGAAGAACTCAAGAAAACTCTTGGCGCGCTTGAAGACGATCTGGACATCATCGCGCACGGTCTCTATCGCCCAGCGTTTGAGTTCGAAGACATGGACGATCACAAAGACGCGCTCCGAGAACTTTATGAGCAGCAACGAGCGATGATCCAGGAGGGAACTGCGGCTGAGTGCGATCAAAGTTGGTCACGCAGTGGTGATCAGACGGAGGGCGAACGCATGGTGCGCGACAATGTCAAGCTCGTACTTCGCGCATTCAATGGTGATGCAGAGAGCGCCATCGCGCTTGTCACTTGGAGGAACTACACGAAGATGCGCGAACGGATTCAAGCGGCGAAGGAGCAGATTGAAGCGCTCGCTGCACGATTCCAAATCACTATCAACGCAGAGTATGTCGCCCTGAAGCTGCGAGAGTTGAAACTTACCTTTGAGTTTGAGGAGAGGAAGGAGCGAGAGCGATCAGAGCAGCGAGAACTCCAAGCAGAGGCACGGGAGGGAGAACGCGAGCGCCGCGCAGCCGAACGAGAGGCGGAGGAGGCGGAGACCGAACAAGAGCGCGCGGAAGCAGCGCTCGCCAAAGCCCGCGAGCAATCGCTCGGGCTCCACGGGGCGGAACTAGCCGCGGCGGCGGTACGCGTCGCGACTGCCGAAGCGCGGGCGAAAGAGGCGGCGGAAAAATCGGTTCGCGCGATTTCAAGCGCGCAACGCGGGAAGGCGGGGTACGTCTACATCATCTCGAACATTGGCTCCTTCGGCGAGGATGTCTACAAGATTGGGATGACGCGTCGGGATGACCCCAACGAGCGAGTCGCCGAACTCAGCGACGCATCCGTTCCCTTCGCCTTCGATATCCACGCGCTCATCAAGGCCGATGATGCGCCCGCGCTTGAGTACGAACTGCACGAAGCATTCTGGCATCGCCGCGTGAATCGCGAGAACGACCGCAAGGATTTTTTCCGCGTCTCGCTCGTCGAGATTCGAGAGTAC
The DNA here is from genome assembly GCA_005790565.1 of Planctomycetia bacterium. Classification (GTDB taxonomy): domain Bacteria; phylum Planctomycetota; class Phycisphaerae; order Phycisphaerales; family SM1A02; genus F1-140-MAGs142. Next base: position 11,047 of record SXUJ01000087.1, on the reverse strand, counting down.
GCGCGGTCGAAGGGATTCACGACAGAGTTCACGATGCTGGAGGAGGCCAAGCAATTCCGATTGAGTCAGGAAATCGAGAACCAACTCAAGTCGAGTTCGACGCCGCGGCCCATGTCAGCGGATGCGACGCAGGTGTAGTCGCATGGCCTTGAGTCGAAGTGCGCCATACCATTGTTCACGCCGCCGCAAATGCCGCCCGAGGTCAGCTTGCCGAGCGCACGCTGGATCCGGCGATGGTTGTGGTGCAGTCTCCACTGATCCGCCAGCAGCGTCACCTCGGACACCTCCAGCGACCTTGGCACTCGGTGTGCCCTTGGCCAGCGCCTCGTCAGCGTGCCTCAGCTTCGCGACGGCCTCCTCGGGACGGTGACGCTTCTTGTTTGAACGCTTCATCGGAGAGTTCTCTCGGCCCATTAGGCCGCGATGGCCTCTCAGAAGCGTTGGGCCTATCCAGCGCGCCCCTGTCAATGTCCGCAAAGAAAGGAGGCCCGCGTGCGACAACCGTGAAAGCCGGGGGCGCAAGCGCGTGAGGATTCCGCAGCAAGCGCCAGATTTCCGCCGTGCTGCCGGATCGAGCAGTGCCGTCGACGCCGACTGCGCATTCTGGTCTCTACCCGTACTATCACTCCGCGGCCGCCTATCACACGAGGATGGTCGACTTGGGTCGTTCGATCTTGTGGTGATTGTCTCGGGTTCTGTCGATCCCGGGTTGAAGGAGTTCGGAATGGCGAAGGCGCGTCAAGTACCAGTCGCCGCGTGCGAACAGCATCTGCATGCGCAACTGCCCACGCGAAACGCAAAGCACGCCGCGTGCCGTGGCGATGGGGCGGCCAACCTGTGAGTTCACTTGAGGAGACACCGTCGAGCGAGTTCTATCGTCAAGTATTGCTTGGCGATGTGATCCCGTTCTGGATGAGGCATGGACTTGATCGAGAACACGGCGGCTACTTCACGGCACTCAATCGCGACGGTAGCGTTCTTGATACGGACAAGTCCATTTGGTTCCAAGGGCGAGGCGCGTGGATGTTCGCAACGCTCTTCAACACGATCGAGAGGCGAAGTGAGTGGCTCGACGCGGCCGGCTTAGGGATCGATTTCCTCCGGCGGCACGGGAGCGGTCGGAATGGCAAGCTCTACTTCTCAGTGACACGTGAAGGGCGCCCGCTTCGCATGCGAAGATACGTCTACAGCGAGTCGTTTGCTGCGATGGCGAATGCGGCGTACGCCAAGGCGACAGGGGACTGTCGGGCTCGAGAGGACGCCATTCGGTACTTCGATACCTATCTTGATCATTCCTTCACCCGAGGACGAATGGCGTCAAAGATTGACGAGGCAACGCGGCCCTCAAGGGGTGTTGGTCCATTGATGTTTTGTCTGCTCACGGCACAGGAACTCCGCGAGCAGTTGGGAGAGGTGACGATCCGAGGTCGAAGTTGTACAGAGTGGATTGACTGGAGCATCGCTGAGATCGAGCGAGACTTCCTCAAGCGAGAGCACCATGCGCTGATGGAGATTGTTGCGCTGGATGGTTCAGTCCTCGATCACTTTGATGGGAGACAGCTCAATCCTGGCCACGCGATTGAGTGTGCGTGGTTCATCATGCACGAAGGGAAGTTGCGAGGCAATCAGAAACTCGTGCAACTGGGGCTCACCATTCTCGACTGGATGTGGGAACGCGGTTGGGATCAGGAGTACGGCGGCATCTTCTACTTCCGAGACCTCCGCGGACTTCCAGTGCAGGAATACTGGCATGACATGAAGTTCTGGTGGCCGCACTGCGAAGCCATCATCGCCACCTTGCTCGCGTGGGTATTGACCGGCGATGAGAAGTACGCTCGATGGCACCGGCAAGTTCACGACTGGAGCTTTGAGCACTTTCCAGATCAAGAGCTTGGCGAGTGGTATGGGTATCTCCATCGTGACGGTCGTGTCTCTACCCAACTCAAGGGGAATATGTGGAAGGGCCCATTTCACCTTCCCCGCATGTTGTGGTACTGCTCGAGTTTGTTGGAGTCGACGGCTCGGAAGGAAGTACGGTGCTCGCGATGAGACTGCTCATCATTGCCGCGGTTGCTGCGACCTTGGTTTCGTGTACCGATCGATGGACTCAACTACCATCGATTCCCGACAAGGAGGGATTCGCCGGTCCATTCGTTGGAACGAGCAATGGTGCGCTTCTCATCGCGGGCGGCGCGAACTTCCCTGACAAGAAACCGTGGGAGGGGGGCAAGAAAGTTTGGTACGACACGGTGTTTGTGTTGGAGCCAGCGGGCAAGGAGTGGAAGGTCGCGGGCAAGCAACCAATGGCACTTGCCTATGGTGTATCCGTGACGCAGGGGGACAGCGTCGTCTGCGTCGGAGGCAGTGACGCGGCGCGGCACTACAGCGATGCGTACCGGTTGGAGTGGAAGGACCACACACTTGTGACAGTCCAACTCCCATCTCTCCCCATGGCGCTCGCCAACACTTGCGGCGCGTTGGTCGGAGAGACTCTGTACCTCGCCGGCGGACAAGAGTCGCCTGAGGCTGGCGTGACGTCGAAGGCGGCGTGGAGGATAGATCTCTCGTCGCGCGCGCCCGCGTGGGAGCGCATCGACGATTGCCCTGGATCAGGTCGTATGTTGGCAGTTGCGACGAGTTTTGATGGTGCGTTTTGGATGATGGGTGGCGTCGATCTCGTACGCAACAGCAGTGGGCAATCAGAGCGTTGCTACCTGAAGGACGCGTATCGTTACGACGAAGGAAAGGGATGGTCGAGAGTCGTTGACCTACCGCGCCCCGTGGTCGGGGCGCCCTCGCCCGCGCCAGCCGATGCACGAGGGTTCTATGTTTTCGGTGGTGATGATGGGTCGCAAGTTGGCACGCCTCCTGACCAACATGTTGGTTTCAGCAAACACATCCTTTGTTATGACAAGCATGCGGCCAACTGGGTTGAGGTAGGCGAATCGCCCGCACCGAGAGTGACGGTGCCGCTCGTTGTGTGGAACGGCGCGTGGGTCGTGGTGAGCGGCGAGGCGCGGCCTGGCGTCCGATCGCCTGAAGTGTGGACCTTCGAGCCACACCGATAAGGAGGAAGTGCCAACATGTCCATGCAGCTTCAGAAAACCTCATCAACCGCATGGCTCGTCGTCGGGCTTCTTATGCCTGTTGCGCTCTTGAACTACCTCGATCGCCAAATGCTGGCGTCGATGCAAAGTTCTGTGATGGCATCCATCCCAAGCCTTGGCGAGGCAGCGAATCGCGAGGAGATGTGGGGATTCATGCTCGGGCAATTCAAGTGGGTTTACGCCGTGTTCAGCCTCATCGGCGGGTATGTCGCTGATCGGTCTAGTCGTCGAGTTACGATTTGCAGCAGCCTCTTCGTCTGGTCGGCGGTGACATGGTGGACTGGTCAGGTGACGACCTACAACGAGCTGTTGTTGGCGCGATCGCTGATGGGGATCAGCGAGGCGTTCTACATTCCCGCAGCGCTCGCGTTGATCGCCGACCACCACAGTGCGCGCACGCGGTCACGAGCGGTGGGCCTCCATCAGATTGCGATCTACCTCGGCATCATTGGCGGCGGTTTTGGCGGATATGTCGCGGCGGACCCTGATCTAGGGTGGCGCGCTGCATTCACATCTTGCGGGATCCTCGGCATGCTGTACGCCGTTCCAGTCTTGCTCTTCGTGCGCGATGCGAAGCAAAAAGATCATGAGGGAGTGCCGTATCACTCTTCGCCGGTAGCCTCCGTTCGAGAGCTATTCACCAACTTCTCTTTCATTCTTCTCGTCCTTTACTTCACGCTGCCAGCGATGGCCGGATGGGTGGTGCGGGATTGGATGCCTGGGATTCTGCGGACACAATTCGACTTGGGTCAAGGCGAGGCGGGCGTGGCTGCCACACTGCCCTGGCAGCTCTCGGCGATCGTTGGTGTTCTCTTGGGAGGATGGTTGTCCGATCGTCGCTCGCGAACGAACGATCGGGGGCGGACACAGTGCAGTGCATTTGGCATGAGCCTCATCGTGCTCGCAATCCTTGGCATGGGCAATGCGTCGACGCTCAGCTTTGCCCTCGCATTTCTCATGCTGTTTGGATTGGGTTGGGGGTTCTTTGATTGCAATAACATGCCGATCTTGTCGCAGCTCGTTCGGCCGCAGTTACGCGCAACGGGTTATGGCGTGATGAACTTTTTCAGCATCAGCGTCGGCGGGCTGGCGGATTGGGGCTTTGGTCGGTTGCGCGACCAGCACGTGCCACTCTCGGTGACCTTCGGCGGCTTTGCTGCACTTGCCATGTTTTCCGTCATACTAGTCCTCCTCATTCGACCCACCCCGAAGACAGTTCGTCAGGAAGACAACCAATGAGTTTTAAGTTGCACGGACTTGTAGCCGCGACGCACACGCCGTTTGATGGAGCCGGTCAATTGCAACTTGCAGCGGTCGAGCGACAGGCTGAGCATCTCCTTCGAAACGGTGTGAAGACCGTGTTCATTGGCGGAAGCACCGGAGAGAGTCACTCGCTGACCTTCGACGAGCGACGTGCGCTCGCGCAGCGTTGGAGTGAGGTCTTGCGCGGCGTGCACATGCGCCTTGTGGTCCATGTGGGCTCCAATTGTCTTTCCGATGCGCGTGCCCTCGCGGCGCAAGCTGCAGAACTCAACGCGGACGCCATCGCAGCACTTGCTCCAAGTTACTTCAAGCCGAAGTCGATCGAAGTGTTGGTTGCGTGTTGCGCCGAGATTGCCAGTGCCGCCAAACAAACACCGTTCTATTTCTACGACATCCCCGTATTGACTGGCGTCAACTTCTCAATGCCGGAATTCCTCAGGCAGGCTGCGGACCGGATTCCGACTCTGGCGGGTATTAAGTTCACGAATGCAGACTTGATGGCTTACCAAAGTTGTCTCCAGGTGAGCGGCGGGCGGTACGACATTCCGTGGGGGGTCGATGAGTACTTGTTGGCCGCGCTTGCGCTTGGCGCGGTCGGAGGTGTTGGAAGTAGTTACAACTTCGCCGCGCCGATCTATCACCGCCTGCTTGCCGCGTTTGAGCGCGGTGATGTTGCTTCCGCTCGGGTCGAACAGTTTCGCTCCGTGCAACTTATCGAACTCCTCGCCGGGTACGGTTACATGGCCGCGGCGAAGGCAGTGATGGGATTTCTCTCGGTTGATGTCGGTCCCGCGCGATCGCCAAATGTGAATCTCTCGCGAGAACAGAAAGGATCTCTGCGAGAAGACCTCAACCGCATCGGGTTCTTTGAGTGGATCGAAGGGTGATCCTGTGCCGCGAACATTGACAGCGTCGTGGCGCGTCGGAGAGTGACCGGCGTTCGTTCTCTGTCGACGGCCGAGAACGTTGGAAGTTCCTACTGCGGCGTGGGATTCGCAGCCGCGTCGCATGTTCGCGCTTGACCGTACGCTAGGAGGCGAGTTATAAGGGCTTGGCGAAGTCTGGAATTCGACAGGATTTCCGTCCCCAACCGCGCAGTCATGACATATTCCTTGTGGCTGTGCGTGTGTTCAAGCGGTTCCGCCTCGTGAAAACTTGTGCTGAGGAGTGTCCCCGTGCATCCCATCGTGTTGTTTCTGTCACTGTGTTTCACCCCGCCCGTCGAGTTCACGCTTGTGCCGGTCGGTGATCCTGGAAACGCGGCGCTACCCATCGACAACTTCAATCCAACATTCCCCACACCCAAATCCGCTGACGAGTTCGTTGGCGCCGTCTCGTACGAGTATGAGATAGGGAAGTTTGAAGTCACGGTGCAGCAGTATGTGCAGTTCCTCAACGCAGTCGATCCTGAGGGAACGAATGCGCGGCAGTTGTGGGATCCGCTGATGGACCCGAACACCAATCCGAAGTATGGATCGATCCGTCGGATTTCCGACGCGCCAGCGGGCGAGCGATTTCATGTTGCGTTTCCGGCCTGGGCCAGCAAGCCCATCGGGTTCATCGACTTCTTCCGTGCCGCGCGCTTCATCAACTCGCTTCACAACGGCCATCATCAGCGCGAGGTCGGGGCCGATGGTTCGATCCACTATCAGTGCGAGTTCTCACTTCAGACCGAAATCGGCGCATACGACTTGCGCAATCAAACCACCTTTGGTTCATACGCGACGCGTGGTGTGGTCGAGGGGTTTGTGTTGCCCAGTCAGGATGAGTGGATAAAGGCGGCGTACTACACCCCCACACTCACGCCCGCAGGTCGACACTATTGGCGATACCCAGAGCGAACCGACGAAACTCCGACCGCTGCAACGTGTGATCCATGCGGTCATGTCACGAATGCTTCGACGCAACCACTTGCGTGTTACAACAACATTGCAAACTGGTGTCCTGCTTCGTGTGCCAACGGCGACACCACCTCTTGCCCCGATGCATTCTTCGTTGGCAATCTCGTTGGCGTTGGCGAATGTCATTCGCCAAGTCCCTGGGGCACATTCGATCAAGGCGGCAATGTCGTTGAGTGGACGGATACCGTCGTGCCGCCGATCGCTGGAGCGCCGAATCCGCAGGGCATGCCGATCTGGCGGCAGATGCATGGCGGCATTTCTGCAGCTGGCGCGTGGCAACTTTGGATGTCCGCCACGGGTGCAAGTGACCCCTACGGTCAGGTACTGGGTAACTCGCGCGCGTTCGGTGGATTTCGCGTTGCGCTGCTTCCGCGCGCCTCGGGCGCCGGCGGAAGCGGTAACTGTGAGGGCGATGTGAACGGAGACGGCGCGGTGGATGGCGCGGACTTAGGTCAGCTCCTCGGAGAGTGGGGGCAGTGCCCGTAAGCGCGCGAGCGTTCAGCGCGCCTATGTGCCGCAAGTAAGCAGCCGCGTCGTGAGTTATCAACGACAACAGTGATCGTCGCGCGAATGATTCAGCACGTACATGGACAGGCGCGCAAAATGGTTTGCCCACGCAGTCGGGTCACTTGCGCGCGGGCGTGCTTGGAGCCGTGACGGTCTCGCGCATCGGCGCTGGCGCTGCCTGCACTCGCCTGTCGAGTTATGACGCAGCATTGTTGAATAGCGCGACGCGTTCGTCCGTGCGACCGTCGTTTACCAGTCCGCGAGCAACGCGGCGAGATCAGCGCCATTGACAAAGCCATCCTGATTGAGATCCGCCGTGTGAAAGGGAGGCACCGCACCCCACGCATCGAGCAGTACGGCGAGGTCGGACGCATTCACGCTGCCGTCGAAATCGATGTCGGCAATGCGAGCACAAGTCACCGAAAGGTGCCCGCCGCACGCGCCGTCGTCAGGGTTGCGGAAACCCGTGTTCGACTGCAGCGATCCGTAGACGCGCAGTTGATAGTCATCTGCGCCGAGCACGAGCCGCGCTTCGTTCGTCACAGTCTGCGGCTTGATGTAAGTCGATACGCCAGCGTCAAAGGCGGTGATCCACGGATCCATGCGGCGCAGCATGAAGCTCAAGTCGGAGATGCCCGAGCCGTGGAGTTGCCAAACGACGCGCACGCGACGAGTCGTTGGGAGATGCAGTACCGCGGTGGCATCGATGTCAGAGCGAGCGAACGCAAAGGAGCCAGTTGCGTTCGCGTGGCCCAAAGCGTCGCAGACGACTTCGAGACTCTCCCCGCTTTGAAGCGCAATGAAGTTCGTCGCCGTTGCGTAGTTTGAAGCGTTAGGAAGACCCGCCGACACGGACGATGATTGTCCGTTCGCAAGCAGCGCGGCAAGGTTGAGGGGAAGTTCCGTGGAGTACTGCGCAGAGCTCGCTCGCGCGAATGAGTAGAGCGAACCAGTCGCGCTCACCACATCCAATGGGTCGCACGCGTCGCCATCCGCGAAGGTCGGATGGGCAATCGCTGCAGCCGTGGACACGATGATCGCCGTGGCGGGAGTAAGCATGCGGGCGTGGCGAGATTGCACGCGCGGATGCATCCACGCTTCAGTCGAGGGACGGGACTGCGTTCCGCGGTCATGCGATGCGAACATGCAACAAATGTAACCCGCATCGAGGTCCGAGCAAATCGCGAGATCACGTACCGCGGATCACGTGGCAAGTATGCGCAGATGATCCGGTTGCCTGTCGTGGCTGAGGCGCACAGATACCCTCGATCGAAATCCCAAGCCTCCTATCGGCGGGCGGAGTAGCCGTTTGGAGTCGCAGGACTTCGGTAGAGTTTGGACAAACTCGGGTACTCTTCTTGAGACTGGCGAGCGCTCTAAAGTCGTGATGAGTGTCGTTCTTGTTGGCGACGTCTTCTCTCAGCGGTCTGCACTCGCCATCAGGAAAAAGGAGCCGACATCGTGGAGACAATCAGGCAAGCAGTGATTCTGATCGTTGGAATCCCATTGGTGCTGTGCATCACTGGGCTTCCGCTCATTGCGACCTACGCGTTAGTTCAATATGCCGGAATGCCTGGCTTGCTAGCCTTACCGGTGGGTGGGGTGCTCGCAACGCTCGCAATCATAGCTGTTGGCCTACTCGTGGGTCTCATTCGCGAGACTCTGGGATCTCTGCGCGCCATACAATCAACTTCCGACTGACTTGCAGGCCTTTGCGCGGCACTGCGCAGAATTGGCACAGGGTCCTCATGACCGCCTTCGGCGCTCTGCACGCACATATCGCTTGGGTCTTCGACGACCCGACGCGATCCGAGGCTAGGAAGGACGCCATTCGATGAATTGCGTCGCACGAGTGCGTAGGTTGATTGACAGCGCTGATTGCGCCTCGGGCAAGCTGACGCGCGCTTGGGCCGTCAACTTCCAAACCTCAAGAATGGGCGATATAGGATTCGAACCTACGACCCCACGCGTGTGATGCGTGTGCTCTAACCAGCTGAGCTAATCGCCCGACAGGGGGAGAGTGTAGCAAGGGTGGCGGCGCTACGCGCATCGTGGACGGATACGATGTGAGGCATGGATGGAATCTCTTTGTTGGTGGGGATCGCGCTCGGAGGCGGCGTTTTCGCGACGGTTGGATACTGGCTCGCCGCGAACTCGGCGCGTTCGCGCAGCGCGGTCGACGATGCTGCAAGCGCCGCGCTGGGCGCGGAGGTTGTTGCGCTTCGTCAGGAGCGCGATGTACTGCGCATCGAAAGTATCGCCGCGTCACGCTCGGAATCGGTAGCCAAGGCGCTGCTTGATGAGTCGCGGCAATCTGTCGCGTCCATCCAATTGCGAGTGGATGCCGAACGCGCGAAGGTGGAACAAATGAACGCTTCGCTTTCGCAGGCGCAGTCAGATGTTCGTGAGACGCGCACACAGATCTCCGAGCGCGAAGAGTCGATGCAGAAACAACTCGCGGAGCGCGAGCGCTCCATTGAAGAGCTTCGGCGGCTCGTCGATCAATCACGCGAGTCGTTGAAAGACGCATTCAAGGCCACCGGCGCTGAAGTTCTGCAAGCGGCGGGGGCGACGCTGATGCAGCAAGCGAAGGAGCAGTTCGAAGGACAGAGCAAGCTGTCTTCGCAAGAGCTTGAGGCGCGGCAGAAATCCATCGACGCCACAATGATTCCGTTGCGCGAGCAGTTGGTGAAGCAAGAGGAGTTGATGAATGCGCTCAGTGAAAAGCGGGAGGGTGACGCACGCACGCTCGCCGAACAATTGCGGCAAATCGCTGATTTGCAGCAGCGCGCGTCTGCCGCCGCCCAAACTCTTTCGAGTGCACTCCGCGACAATCGTCAGCGCGGGCGGTGGGGTGAAGTGTCGCTCCGCAATATTGCGGAGATGGCTGGCCTTGTCGAAAATGTCGACTTCACGGAACAGGCCACCATCGAGGCTGAAGAAGGCAATCGACTGCGACCAGACATGGTCGTGCGATTGCCAGGTGGTCGGTCTGTGCCCATTGACGCAAAAGTCCCGATGAACGCGTATCTCGACTCACTTGATCCCGCGCTCTCGGACGGGGAACGCGCGGCGCGCCGCAGCGCGCACGCGCAGGCGTTGCGGAATCATGTGAAGACGCTGGCATCACGGGACTACGCGAATGCGCTGGGGGAAGGGGTGGAGATTACGGTGCTCTTTGTGCCTCTTGAGAGCGGGCTGATCGCCGCGCTGGAAGCAGACCCGAACATCTATCCCGAGGCGCTCGAGAAACGAGTCATCATCACCACCGCATCCACGCTGCTCTGTTTGCTGCGCACTTGCGCGATGCAATGGCAGCAGGCGAAACTCAACGAGAACGCACGCAAGATCGGTGAGACAGCGAAGGAACTCCTTGAACGGATTCAGAAGTTCGCAGAGCACTTTGAGAAAGTCGGCAAAGGCCTCAACGACGCTTCGAAGAGCTATAACGCGGCCGTCGGGAGTTACAACACGAGGCTCCTGCCAAGTGCACGCAATACCGCAGAACTTGCGGGCGAACTCTCGCTCACGCCGGAGGAGCTGTCGCGCGCTGGGGAAGAGTTGCGTGAGGTGCAAGGCAGGCTTCTGCCAGACTCTCACTCGACTCAATGAGCACCGGTTGGACGCGCTGAAGTGAACCTGTGCGGGCCGATGGATCCTGACCGATGGCGTGCGCCTACGGCCACCCCTATCTCCAACGCGTCTTTGGGGGGACCCGAAGCCAATCAGTGCGTCGTGGATTCCGATCGCTGCGACGAGTGTGAGGATTGCGCGTTGCCCGAGGGCAATTCTGGGGTACGAGCCTGTGGCTGCGACGAGCCTGCGCCGTCCTTCGCGCCGTTGTCGACATCCTTCAGCCCCTTCTTGAACTCATTGATGCCTTGGCCGAGGGATCGACCAACCTCAGGGAGTCGCTTGCCGAACAGCAGTAGACCGATGGCGAGCACCACGAGCCATTCCATGCCGCTTGGCATTGAGAATGCCAGGATCGAGGTGGAGAGGTCGGCGCCTGCGGTGGTGATCGAGTCGAGGTTCATGGGTGTCCTTAGTCCTGTACGCGGGAGCAACGAGTATAGCCCTCGGCTCCGCCGGTGCATGCGTGCTTCGACCAAACGCTCATGATCGCGGGAGATTGTGGCGAAACCGCTGAAATTGCCGATCAGCGGGGGGCTCTTCAACCCGTCAAGAAATCCAGTTTTTGCACCCTCGCACCGCACTTCCGCCATGCAATCAAAAGTCGCCTCGGCCGTCCTTTTCTTCGCGTTCGCT
>SXUJ01000086.1 GCA_005790565.1 Planctomycetia bacterium | reverse complement strand
GTGGTCCTGAAAGCTGCTCGACGGATGGAGTCCGCCCTCCGACCGCCGCGATTTACTCGCGCGGTCGGAGTCCAAAGCGAGTGCAACGATTTGACCCGCTGCGGGTCAGAATCTTGCACGAGCGCTCAAGGGACGCCACGGCTTCCTCAAGCACATCAAAGATTGCATCGAGCATCCGGAGCGCCTGTTGCTCGGCGTGTGATCAGTCGCCGCAAATATTGATTGCTCGCGTGCCAATTCAATGGCCGCTGCTGGCGATCTTGCTCTTGGGCTCATACGGAAGGTCGAGCCCATGAGGCACACCGATGTATTCAAGCGCGCCGTTCATGATCTTCGCCGCGCATGGACCCGCAAGCGCACCGCCGCCGACACCGTCGCCCAGTTTCTTCTTGTCAGGATCTTCAATCGTCACCAGGATCGCGAGCTTCGGTTGATCGTACGGCGCGCCGAGCAGGAAACTCGACATGTATCGATCGGCGTAGTAGCCACCCTTGGGCGTCGCGAGTTGCGCGGTGCCTGACTTTCCAAAGCCTCGATAGTGCAAGATCGGCTTGAGCCGTTTTCCTGTGCCCTCGGTAATGACTTTCTCCATCGCCTCGCGCGTCACCATGACAACGGGCTCGGTGAGCACCGGGATCGGGGTCGCACTTGATCGAGCGCCGACGAGCATGCGCAATGGGACCATCGTTCCATCGCGGCAGAAGGCACTGAATGCATGGACGAGTTGCAGGGCAGAAACACTCACCCCCTGCCCGAACGCAACGGAAGTTTGCGCGCGTGTTCGATTCGTCCATTCATCGCCGGGTGGAAGTTGTCCGGCGGTTTCGCCAGGAATCCCAATGTCCGTCTTCTTGCCAAACCCAAACCCGCTGAGCATGTCCTTCATCTCTTGCATCGGCATGCGCAGCGCAACGGTGGCCATGCCAGCGTTCACGCTCTTGACCAGGACATTCTCCCAAGTCTTCGTTCCGTAACTCGTGCGATGCGCCTCATGAATCGTGCGCTTCGCGCGACCATCCGTAAGCGTCAATGGGCCATCGGGCAATCGAATCGTTTCATTCGGGCGCGCGAATCCGCCCTGCACTGCCCACGCCCAGACAAATGGTTTGAAAATCGAGCCGGGCTCAAACGGATCCGTCACCCAGCGCAGGCGCGCGAGCGATGCATCGATCTTCGCTCCAGGGTCCGTGGTGATTGGCGTACGACCCGTTTCGTTTCGAAGCGTGTCGCACGCCGCGAGCACTTCACCGGTTTCCGTGTCAAGGACGATGCAACGACCGCCCGATGCGTTCGCGCTCTCCACGGTCGCCTTGAGTTCTCGCTCTGCAATCTCTTGAATCACCATGTCGAGTGAGAGCGCGATGTCATCACCCTCTGCGCCGACCTGTAGGCCGTGTTCAGGAATCGAAATGACCTGTCCGCGATTGTCGCAGAGGTAGGTCACGCGCCCATCCGTCGGTGAGAGCGCCTTCTCTGCGCGAAACTCATAACCAGAGAGTCCCTTGTGATCCGCGCCCACCTTGCCGATGATTGGCGCCGCGAGTCCACCGTATGGATACGCGCGAACCGGTCGCGGCGAGAGCACCGCACCAGGAACCTTCGCCGTGCGCAGCGCGTCGACTTGCGCGTCGCTCAGAGCGGTTGCGAGCACGATGTAGCGAGGACATCTCGCCCACAACTCCGGCGAGAGTTCTTTCTGTAAGACATGCAAGGCTGGATCCGTGCGCTCCGTGATCTCAGCCAGGATTGGAGCGGCCTCAGCACCAACGGCAGTCGCCACTCTCGCCGCGAGATCCCCAAATGGATCGAGCGACGGTGGTTCGACACCCTTTGATTGCATCGCGGCGCGTTTGGTGTCGCTCGCGCGCTCCCATGTTTCGAGCGCGTCTTGGGCGTTACGGTAGACAACCTTCGGATCGCAGTACACAAACCAACCAGTCGTATCCATCGCAACCACTTGACCGCGTCGGTCGTAGATCGTGCCGCGCGCAAATGGCTCCGGCAGCGTGCGCTCATGAATGGACTGCCCGTTCTTGCGCACCATCGAGGCTTCGAGCGCCTCGGATGGATTCGACTTCAACCATTGCACGCGCCCAACAGTCAGAATCAGGGCGCCCGCGATCGAATAGGTCGCGAGCCGCGACCAGAACGCAATCGAGCTCGCGCGAGGAGTTCCGGCGGACTGCATGGATGTCATCCTCCCAACCTCTCACTAGCGTCGGCCTCTTGCGCTATCGCATCACGATCCATGAGAGGCTGTGCCTTCGCAGGGTTGTATCGATACAGAATCGGCTCCCACTCCTGCCCTCCGCTCGTCAGCAGCGCGCGCACTTCATCCGGGCGCACCGCACTCGCAATCTCCGCGCGCAGGCGACTCGCGGCGCGCTCATGTCGATGCAACTTGAAGTGCATGCGACTGATCTCTGCTGCTGCATCGACGCGTTGCTGTCGGTTCACAAGAAGTGCGCCAGCGGTCGCGCCGAGTGCAAGAATGATGATGCAAATCTTGGCAAACATGTTCACCGTCCTTGGCGGCTCCCGAGCGGGAGACGCGCGCGGCTCAGTTGTTGGGAACGCGTAACGAAGCACCGGCGCGCAGCGCGTTGGGATTACTAATGCGATCACCATCGGCCTGTGTGATCTCGCCCCACCGCGCGCTGGAACCGAGTTCGCGCTTCGCGATCTGATAGAGCGTCTGTCCTTTGCCGAGGGTCACTGTGCGATAGGGCGCAGATTGTGGTTCAACACCAAACGCTTGCATCTGCTGCGGCTCGACTGGAAACGCGTACCCAGCCGATGGATCCAGGATCGGTGCCACCGCGATGGCCTTGGATGGATCGATCACTTCGATCGGTGGGATCTGAATCTCTTGTCCGATCTTGAGCGCGCTCGAACGCACTCCATTGAGTGACTCAAGCTGCGCGGCGTATCGGGTTGTGTTGTAGTACTTCTTCGAGACAACACCAAGGGTCTCACCCTTGGCGATGATGTGGACGCGAGGCTTCGGAGTCGCGAATTCGAATGGTTGCTCGGGCGCTTCCACCATCGGCTGCGGCACTTCGAGTTGGAGCGGCGGCTGCTCGCGAACGATTCGAGTGTTGTCGAACTCTGGCATGGTCTGTGGAAGCGGACGATCCAACCGTCCAAACTCCCGCGGCTGCTCGACCTCACGCGGCAAACTGTTCGGTACCGGAGATCGGAGCGCGACTGGCACGGACGCGGGTCCGGCGCGCGCGGAAAGATGATCCGACACCAAAATCCCAACGAAGAGGAGGAATCCAAATCCGATGATGAGTGCCAGTTTGTTCTCGCGTGTCATGCCATGCATCCTTGCTGTGTTGTCCGCACGGGGGGCGACCTGTGCTTCGACCACCTTCAATCCGGACGACCGACCATGGCTGTCCGGAGTTTTGCTGAGCGAGCGCGCGGGTTCTCCGCCAGCTCCGCATCCGATGCGACGATCGGCTGCTTCCCCTCAAGGCGGATGATGCTCCGCTTCGAGAGTTCGACGAACAGGCGTTTCACCATGCGGTCTTCGAGGCTATGAAACCCAATCACTGCCACGCGTGCTTGAGGGTTCAGCCAGGTCGGCGCTCCCTCGCTCGCGCGCACTGCAGCAACTCCGAGCTGCTCGAGAAACGCGCGGAGCGCTCCGAGTTCGTCGTTGACTGCGATGCGCAAGGCCATGAAGGTTCGCGTCGCTGGATGCATCCTCGAAGTTCGCGCCCTTGAGCCATATGCCTCTCGGACAAGATCCGCCAGTTGCGTCGTTGTTGTGATCGGCGTTCGTGCGCGAGAATCGACAATCTTCGACGCAATTCGTCGAGCGAATGGCTCCTCGCCGAGTTGCTGAAGAATCTCCGCCAAGTCGCGTTCACTCAGACGCTCCACAAACTGCGCAGCTGTCTGACCCATCGATTGGTTGAGACGCATATCAAGCGGCGCGTCGTGGGAGAAACTCATCCCACGCGAAGGGTCATCCATCTGGTTCGAAGCGAAACCCAAGTCCGCGAGGAGTAGATCTGCACGGAGCGCACGCGCCTCGAGTTCTCGTCCAACCGAGGTGAAGCTCCCGTGAATCGGAATGGGTGTGAGGCCGGACTCCGCCGCGACGCGGGAGGTCGCGTACCGGAGGTTCGCCGCATCGAGATCGAAGAGCACCACGGTTCCACCAGGTGCCATGCGCTTGGCAATCTCGGCCGCGTGGCCACCTCGACCGGCAGTGCAGTCGACAAACACCTCACCTGCAATAGGTCGAATTGACTGAAGCACCTGTTCCATCAGAACAGGGATGTGGCCAGATGCGGCCGGCGCGGTGGTCACGAATCCTGCTGCGGCGCGTCGTCGGAAACCGCTCGAGGTTGAATTGACCCAACTGAATCCGCTGCCCCGACGGCAAGATCAGCTTCCCAACGACTACGAAGCGCGACCTTTAGTGCGAAGGCGCCAAACCCGCCAAAAAGCACGATGACAACCGCGTAGACAACTCGCAATCGAACCACTTGATCAATCGCGAGCGCCCCGAGTGCAACCCCGAGAAACGCGAACGCCGCTGCCATGAGGTAGAGCGTGAGAACGGCGAGTTTCACGCGGCCGTTGAATGCCCGCTTGAGCAAGTGATGAATGTGATTCGCGTCCGGAGCCGACATCGGCAGCCCCGCGAGTTTGCGTCGCACGATCGCAAGCGCGGTATCCATGATGGGAAGCGCGAAGATGATGAGCCCAGCAGCGACCAAGTGCGTGTCGCCGCGCTCGCCGAGCATGAGGATAATCACAACGAAGAGGTAGCCGATCAATAGGCTGCCGCAGTCGCCGAGAAAGATAATCGCGGGATTGAAGTTCCATGGTAGGAACCCGAGCATGCCTCCAAGCAACGCAAGGCAGAGCACGATGCGCGCACCCGCGAGTGATTCGAACGGGTCTCCCTCGACACCTTGCGCTGCCATGAACATGCAAAGCACCAAGAGCCCAGTTGCCATGATGGCACTCGTGCCACTCAACAGCCCGTCAAGGCCATCAATGAGATTGGCAGCGTTGCATCCACCCAAGACGAAGATCGCGATGAGCGCGGTCCCTGTCCAGTAGTAGATGTCTTGGCTCACGACCGCCATCCCCGCGAATTGCACGAGCACAGTTTCGGGCTCCCCGAAAATCGGAAACAGGGCACCCTCCGCGACGCGAGTGCCGACATCTTCAATCGCGAGCGCGGCGGCAGCCACAAGTTGACCGGCAATCTTCACACGGGGATCACACTTCCAAATGTCGTCCGCGAGGCCCGTGAAGGTAATCGCGAGCACGCCAATGAGCACCGAGAACGGAACCGATCCCAACAACCCCGCAGGCCCATCGACGATCAAGTAGCTCGCCCCGAGCGCGACCACGATGCCGAGGAAGACCGCAAATCCGCCGAGATATGCGATGGGGAACTTGTGCTCCTTTCGACTCTCGTTCGGATGATCGATGATGTCAAGCGCGATGGCACTCTTTCGCACGATCGGCGTCGCGACGAGCGTCACAACAAACGCCACGATGAACACGAGCGCGTATCCATTCAGGAGTTCAAGCGCTGCCTGCGCTCCCGAGGCAAACTCCCCAACGATCGGCATGCTGTCGAACCGCGTTGGAGTTTGCGCGAGGTTGTCGTTCGCTAGATGCATGATGCACCTCGCGAAGAGGATCCTGCTCGCGTCGTCGGCGCAAACTCCGCCGCCAGATCGCGAATGGTGTTGTCGAGCGAGATCTTGGGCGCAAAGCCGACGGCCGATCGAATGCGTGTGAGATCTGGCTGCCGTACAAGGAGATCGTCAAAGCCCTGCGCAAATGCCTGGGCATACGGAACCATTCGGACTCCGGAACGCGAGCCAAGCACTGCGATCACGCGATGTGCGAGTTCGAGAATTGAAATCTGCGTGTCGTTGCCAACATTGAAAACTCGGCCCGCGCACTCTGGTTTCGCGATCAACCGTGGAAGCGCGATCACGACATCCCGCGCGTCGCAGAAACAGCGCGATTGCGTGCCATCTCCATGGACTTCAAGATCCATTCCGAGGATCGCTGCTTGCACAAAGCGCGGCAAGACCATGCCGTATTCGCCAACCTGGCGTGGTCCCACGGTATTGAAGAATCGCACGACAAACGCGGGCAATCCATGCTCTCGGTGATACGCAAGGGCGAGGTACTCATCGATCGCCTTCGAGGCCGCGTACGACCAACGCGTGAGCGTCGTTGGACCGTAGATCACATCATCGTCCTCGCGCATCGGTGTACGAAGGCCCTTTCCGTACACCTCACTCGTCGAGGCAATGAGGGTTCGGCAGCCTCCCCGCGCCGCGAATCGCAACAGCGCGCTCGCTTGCTCCACATTGGTCTCAATCGTGTGAATCGGGCGCTCGACAACCAAGCGCACGCCCACGGCGGCAGCAAGGTGGTAGATCACATCGAAGTCGCGAGGATCAAGATCGGGCAGATGCGCCGCGAGATCTCCTTCCACGAGGCGGAAACGAGAGTTCCATTCAGGGTGCGCCTCAATGCGGGAGAGGTTCGACCGACGCCCAGTCGAGAAGTTGTCGATGACCACAACGCTCGCGCCCAGCTCAAGAAGATGCTCCGCGAGATGGGAACCTATGAATCCACCGCCGCCGGTGATCAGGACTCGCTCTCTAGGTAGGTGCGTCATCAGCAGTACTCTCGAAGTTCGGCAGGCTCCCTCACCACCATGCGCTCAGCCGCCACCGTACTTCGCCATCGTCTCGAAGTTCTTCTTGAAGTACCCGCCGGCAGTATTGATCGGACGGCTCAAGACCACACCAAGCAATTGGGCTCTCGAATCCGAGAGTTGCGCCGCCATTCGGGCAACGAGGCCCCGCTGCTCTTGGAATGCGCGCGCGACAATGAGCGCAGCATCCACACGATTGGCGAGGATGACGCCGTCGGCGGCGACAACCGCTGGCGGAAGATCGAGCAACACGAAATCAAACTTTGCCGCAGCCTCCGTGAGGAATGCGTCCATCTGCGCGGTGCCGAGGAGTTCGAAGATTCTCGAATCCGGTGTTCCCGCGCCGACGCAAGAGACGCGATCCCCAACCTCGTGCACGAGTGCGTCAAAGCTCGCGGCTCCCTTGAGGAAATCACCGAGCCCGACGGCGTCTGGCTCAAGCCCAGTCGCAGACGCGAGATGGCTGCGACGGAAATTCGCATCGACCACGAGAATCTTGCGACCCGCAGCCGCAGCACTCTCCGCGAGGTTGGTGACGAGGCAAGTGGTGCCCGCCTCAGGAAGTCCACTCATGCAGAGCATCGTCTTCAACCGCGAAGCATCCATCTGCTGAAAGACTTGCCCCGCAATCTGTCGGTAGCTCTCGGCAAGCACGCTGCGCGGGGAATCAAAGACGACCCGTTCCACCTTCTCAGGCGAGAGCGGGTCTTCAGAGAGATCCGGAACCATGCCGAGGAGTCGGAGATTGGGAATGCCTTGGAGATCCGACGCGTAGCGCACACGTTGGTCGAGGAACTCGCGCAAGAAGATGAACCCCGCAACTGCGCCGAGCGCGACCGCCGCGCCGAGGGGCAGCATGAGCTTCCACTTTGGAAACGCGAGCAAGCGAGGCGTGACCGCGGATTGCGAAATCGTCACGCGGCGCGCGTCTTCGCGAGCCTTCAACTGATCAATGCTTCCGATGATTTCGATCTGCTTCGCGCGCTGTTCCACGAGTCGCTCGCGACGGTCCTGGAGTTGCTTCACTGCGGAAAGCGCCGCGGCGAAATCCTTCATGCGCGCCTGCTGCGCGGTGAACTCGGTCTGGAACTTCTCAAGCAGCGAGGTGTAACTCTCGGATTGATCGGAAAACTCTTTGAAGTCGGCGGCGAGATTTCGCTGCAACACGCGCCGCACGAGCGCATCCTTCTCTTGCAGTGCCGCAGCGTATTGTCGCGACGCATCAATGGCGGCTGGATGATTGTCCCCAAACTTACGCTTGGCGGACTCCGCACCAATGCCAGTCACATTCACCGACTGCATGATGTCTTGCACTTGGAGATCGCCCTCCGCCAAGCGGATGTCATCCGCCGACGGCTCAAGCCGCCCGTCCATCTTGTCATGTGTCTGCTGCCGACGGGTTTCCGACAGCGTGAGGAAACTCTTAGATTCGTTGATCTGTCGAGCAAGATCCTCAAGGACCAACAGCATGTCATTTCGCTCATCATTCAACGAAGTCATGCTGCGGCTGGAAATGAAGGTGGCAATCTGAGTATCGAGATCGACCAACTCCGTTTCCATCGACTTGAGTTGCTTCGTGAACGCGCTCCGGTTCCTCACGAACCGCTCCTCTTCGCGGCGCGCCTCCTCGGTCGTGTAAGTCTCGGCGATGCGATTGAGAACAACCGGGACATCCGCCGCCACATGCGTCGACCACGAGAGTTCGAAGTAGGCCGTTCGGCGCTTGTGTCCCGCGCTCAGTTCGTCCTCAAGATCATCCACCGCATCCGCCGGCACGAACACGCCGTTCTCGTCTCTATAACTCTGGCTCCAAACGGTCTGCTCGACATCTCGATTCGACACCGCCTTCTCGAGAAGTTGTCGCGAGAGAATGCGCGCCGCTTCCGTCTGACCCAGTCGCTCGACAGCCTCTTCCGTGCGATCGTCCTTCAAAATGACATCGCCCACCTCTTCTGGTGGCGCTCGAAGTTCGAACAAGACATTGCCCCAATACAACGGATAGACCGCCGCACAAACCAGTTGCGCGGCCGCGCCAAGGGCAAGCCCTGCAAAAATCGCCCCCACGAGCGGCCAAACATTCTGTCGCAGGATGCGCACTGGATCAATGCGCGGAGCGGCTGCGCCGGATTGCGAACCACGAGGGCGACTCGCTGGTTGCCGCGATTGGGGAGGTCTGGATGGCGCTGCGGTCATGTGTATTCTCGGTCTCTTGCATCGAGCAGACTGGGGTTGGCTCTTGAGCGAAGTCTCGCTCTGTCCAATTCTAAGAGCCGAGCTTCTTCGCGACCGCATCCAACTCAAGCTGAACATCCGGACTCGGATTCAGTTCTCGGGCTCGTTGGAGCGCGGCTTCCGCATCCACGGTTCGACCCTGCAGGATGTACGCTTGCGCTAAATGCACCGAAGCGGAAGCGAGCGGACGAATGCCTGCCGCCCGCCCGAGGACAGTGATCGCCTCATCCGCATTTCCCGAAGCAATGAGCAAGACCGCGAGGGTGTCGAGGTACTCGACGCGCTGGGGCTGCATGAGCACGGCTCGGCGCGCGAATGTAAGCCCCTTCTGTGGATCATGTGCGCAATCGTTGACGAGAAATGCGTAGTTGTTCAGTACTTGATCGGCGTTAGGCGCGAGCGCAAGCGCCTTCTCGAACATCGAGAGCGCGAGAGTGCAATCGCCATCGCCCTTCCGCATGTAGTAGGCACCACCGAGTCGATCGTAGAGCTGCGCGAGCAACATCGGCGAACTGCTCAGCTCGCTCGTTGCAACCGCCTTCTCCAGCAACGAGATCCCCGTGGACAGGCTCGACGGATCTCGAAGCGCGAACTCCGCGAGGAATGCCTCATCCCACGCGGACTTTGTGCCGCCCGCAACTTCCGTCACCAACGCATCGAGTTTGGCGAACTCATTCGGCGCAAAGCCAGTGCGAAGTGCGGTATGCCACGACTCAAGCGACTGCGCCTTTCCGCCCTGCGCGAGCGAAATGCCCGCGTTGCGCGACTCGCGCAGGTAACGGAACGCTTCTGCGCGGTCGTTCTCCGCGAGGAGTGCAAGTCCGACCATACCTTGCAGCGCCGGACTCGCGGCAATCAGTCCAGCGCGACCACGAGCCATCGTGAGAAGTCCCTTTGGATTCTTCGCGCGGAGCAACGCGTCCGCCGCCTGCACAAACACATCGATGTCATTGCTGTGTTCTGCAGCGCGTAAGTACGACGCCGACGCGGCGGCGAAATCTCCACGCGCCGCGAGCAGATTGCCAAGGCCAATGTGCCAAGGCGCATAGGCTGGAAGCGTCGCGATGCCTTCGCGAAGCGCTGCTTCCGCCTTCTCCGTCTGCCCTGCGTCGAGGCAAAGCCGCGCGTACCGCTCACGCGCTTCGGTTGACATTGGTGCGATGCGAAGGAAACGTTCGAGCTCCAGGATCGCGCCCATCGTGTCACCACGGGCGAGCAGGACTTCACTGCGCACCGCGGAGGCCGTGTAGTACGCGCCGCCAATCTGCACCGCGCGATCCGCGGCAGCGAGTGCTTCGTCCCCGCGCTTACTGTCATTGGTCAACTCGTACAACTTGCGCTTCAACTGCGCGTCTTGCGCAAAAGTCGCCGGATTCCCGGGGGCAAGTTCTCGTGCACGAAGCATGAAGGGGAGTCCGGCTTCATACGCAGTCTTCGCGGCCGCGATTTCACCGGCGTTGCGCTTGGCATCGCCGGCCGCCATCTCGATCATGCCGCCCAAGAGTTCTGTCGAAACATCGGGCTTCCCACCGAGTTTCAACGCATTCACAAACGCTTCGCGCGCACGGTCGATCTGGTCGGCGCGAAGCGCAGTCTCGGAGAATCGAATCCACGCCACACGAGAAGGCTGGGCGATCGCAACGCTCTCAAAGAGCGGTAATGCGCGAGCGGGATCTCGCTCATTCAGCATTGTCTCACCGGCTGCGAGCGCGGCGCCTCGCGTCGTTGGATCATCCCTTCGGAGAATCTCCGCCACAGTCGCATCGACGAGCTCAAGATTGCGCTGCAGGTAGGCATCCTGCAATCTCAAGAGCAGCGCGTGCCAACTCCCGTTGGCACCACCAGCCGCGATGCAGGCGTCGATGACCGCGGTCGCCTTCCCCGCCATACCGACATTTCGGAGATAAGCAGAGTGACCGGCCGCAACTTGTGCATTCGATGGATTATTGGCGGAGAGTTGCTCGAGGACCGTCAGTGCCTTGTCGCGCCACACGCCGCGTTCGGTGTCGATCTTTGCTGTGCGCTCAGCATCCGTCAGCGCGCGCCAACTCAGTTCGGAGTACATCGGGTTCATGGATTCGTCGAGAATGTCCTCCCGATCGGGGTTTCCGCTCGCGAGGAGTACGACAAACGCCATTGCATTATCGAGGTCATCTGGGCTGCCCGCGTATCGCGTCTCGCGCATCCGGCGCGCAAGCGAGCGATCACCCTGTGTCGACTCGAGGCCAAGCCACATATCGGCGATCTGACTGTCTTCACCAGCCGTTCGGCGAATCTCGCGCAACACTTGGAGCGCGCGCACACTGTTTCCGACTCGCAGGAGTGAGTCCGCGAGCACCTTTGCGGTCGTCACATCCGTCGGTCGTCGCTTGTACGACTCTTCATACGCCATGATCGCGCCGTCAATGTCGCCAAGTTCTTGGCGCGCGACGCCGAGTGCGCGATAGATCGTCGATGCATCGACTCCACCCGCGATGGCATCGTCAAGCACCTGCATCGCGCCTCGCGTATCACCGCGCATCAACAGCATGCGCGCCTGCATCACTGGGACCTGTGTCGCATCTCGTGCACCCTGTCTCGCGATCTCAAGGAGCGCGGTGAGAGAGGCTTCGTCGTTTGCCAAGATCGCGTCTTGGAACTGAGTCTCGATCAGAACTGGATTGAATCGGTCTGCTTCGAGCGCCGCGGCCGTCGCCGCGGGCAGCGCCTCATTCAAGCGCTTGCCGAGTTCCGCGGTCGCATTCGCACTTGGCAGCGCAAGGAGTTGTTCATTCCGAGCGCGGTCACTAACGAAGCGCGCCTCCTGTCGAAGGCGAATATAAAAGCCGATCGCGCGCTCCGTGTCATCCTTGGCGGTCTCTCCGACGAGCGCGCGCACGCGCTCCACCGGATCGTCCGAAGCGGTGAACGCTTGGATTCGGATAAGGACGGAGTCCCCAGGGAATTGCACGAGATATCCGCCAATCTCCGCGAGCGCCTTTTCTTTTGGGCCTTCATTCGAGCTTATGGTGGCAAGCATTCGAACAAGGCGCACATCGTCGGGCACATCTTTCAGAATGGCGTTGAGCTTGGCACGCGCCTCGGCAAACTTCTTCGCGGTTGCAAGTGCCTGCACTTCCCTCGCGAGCACGAAGATGGGGTCTGTCGGCTTCGCACTCGCGATGTCGGTCGCCATGTAGTTTCGTGCAACCTTCACGAGTTCGAGCATCGCCGCATCATCCGGAATCGTTGACAACACCATCTCCGCCGCGGCGATCGCGTCGAGTGGTTTCGAATTTTCCATCGACAGTTGCGCGAGCACGCGAAGAAGCGCGATGTTTCCTCGTGAGGACTCAAGGGCATTCTCGATGAGATAGAGCGCTTGCCCACGCTCGCCAATCTCGCGATTCGCAATCGACGCAAGCAGCACGATTTCAACTTCATCTCGGCTCAGCGGGCGACCGGACGCGACACCTGAACGATCCGTCGACTTCAACACTTCGTTGAGCTTCACGATCGCGTCGAGATACTTCTTCTGCGCGAACGCGAGTTTCGCGTCGGCACGCAGGAGCGGCAGCGGATTCGCCTTGGCATCAACCTCTGACTCCAGCACCTTACGGAGCTCTTCGCAGTGCTTGATCGCTACCGCGCGTTCAGTTGGATCCTCAGTCGCGCTGATTGCGTCGTAGGCGATATCGAAAAGCAGCGCCGCAGCCGCCGTGCGCGACTCCTCATAGGTTGCCGAAGCAAGTCCAGTGACAGGACGCTTCGCGTCCAGCAGCATCCGCGCTTGTCGTTCGGCACTCGCACGGTCGCTTTCCCGGAGGAGCGACGCGTAGATTCGACGCACCAAGAGATCATCCGGGAAGCGCGCGAGCCAACCGTCGAGGAGATCAGTGGCGAGCACGCTGCCGCCCTTTTCACGGAGCAGCAGCGCGAGGGCATCCATCAACTCCGCGCCGGACTTCGTCTGCTCCGCGCTTTCTGCGAGTGCTGTGAGATCCACCAGTGCATCGGGTACTTCGCCCCCGACCGTGCGCAGCGAGGCGCCGGCGAGCCGCGTTTGCGAGGAATCCGGCGACGCGACGAGTAGTTCGGCAAACGCCGCTTGCGCGAGCGCGAGCGATTCCGCGGCTTCACGAGGACGAAGCCCGTTCTTCGCAGCCCCAGACACGCCCGCATGCAATCGAACGAGCGCGGAAAGCGCCTGGGCCTTCTCGTCGCCGGAGAGCGCCGCCGCAGCGTCGGTGAGGTCTGCAACAGTGAGTTCGCGATCCTCGGGACTCATTGCGTCCACGCGACGGAAACCCGAGACCCCGCGATGAAACTTCGCCACGGCCAGAAGCGGCGAGTCATCCGGGAGGGAACCCATCATCTCCTCCGCTGTGTCGCCCACGGACTTCCAGCCTGCCACGCCATCGCTGAGGTTGGCCTGCGCTTCGAGTTCCGAAAGAAACTCCGACCACGCGGCTCCGTCGGTCCGCTTCAGTCGAGCTTCCATCGCAAGTGCGGACACGAATTGGCTGTATCGCTCCTTCGCCTCACTCGCCGTCGGCGCGACATACACGCGGAGCGCCTTCTCGTACTTCGAGAGGTATTCCAAGTTGGTCGACTTCTTCCGCACCGCGCGACCATACTGATCGATTGCGGTCTTGAAGTCGCCTGCTGCAAAGGCGGCATCGCCCGCAGTGATGTTGCGCGAAGGGCCCAATCGAGCAAGCGCAAGCGGAACGATCGCGCCGACAACCGCCACGCCGACGAGCACCAAGAGGATGCGCTTGTTTAGTTTCTTCTTCGGGGCTGGTTTCTTGGAAGGTTGCGTTGCCATAGTGGTTCTCTTTATAGGCGCGGAGGGAGCCAGGGTGTACGGGGGGATTATGGCACTGCTGCCGGAGGAGCCTCGACGAGCGATTTCTGCTCCCAAACTGGCCAGTCCGGTAGGCGTTTCATGAGGTGTGGCAGCAACTCGCCGAGCAGTACGCGAACCTCGCGTTCAAAGATCGGGACCAGCGTTCCGTCGGGGTCTTCGACAGAACCGGACATCGTGAATTGCACCTTGCAGTAGTAGGCGAATCGATTGGTGAGGTCGAATGCAATCCCCCGCACGCCGAGTGCAGAGGAGGTGGTTCGGCCGTTTGCGAGGAAGAAGTAGCCCCCGACTTGGCGTCTGCGAGGATTGGCGGGATCTTGAAACTCCAACACTCGCATCGAGACATCTTCCAGCGGCATCGTGACGCGATCGAGTTCGGCCGTGACGGGATCTCGCACGACTGCCGTCCGATAGGGCAAGCCAGTCGCAAGATTGACCGGACCGCTCGACTGCAACCACTTCGTCATGTCCAATCGCAATGGCACCGAGATCGCCTCGCGCGTCATCTCCAATCCGTGCACTGCCCAACATCGCTCCGGAATGTGCGGGATCGCATCAATCGTTCCGGTGTAGTAAGCGATGTGCAACGCCATAACGCCATTCTTGGGATTGCCGTTGAGCACATAGGTTCGATCGAGGTATTGCTTTGTGCCGAGCTCTTCCACAAGTGCGTCATCAAATCGCGCATCCTTGCCGACGCGCGACCACTGACCAAGCTTGGTAGGAATCGAATCGAGTCCCTCGCGAAGCGGCACCGCTTCTTTCATCAAGTACAGATTGAGTTGCGCCACTGCCGCGCGAAAGCCAAGCGCACCCACGACAAGGATCGCCAAACCGACGGCGTAAGCGCGATAGACGCTTGCTTCAATGCGCATCGGTCGGCTCCGAGGAAAGCGCGTCGTCGTGGTCATCGGACTCCACGAACATGTTGCGAATGAGCCAGAGCACACCTAAGTACAGCCCAAGCGCGGGCACGAGCCAGACGAGTCCAATGAAGGAATGAAACTCGCCCGTCGTGAAATTCACATCGAACCATCCGAGGATGCCAAGCGTCACGACGCGAAGCACATTCACGCCCAAGGAGACTGGAAATCCCGCGAGGATGAGCAAACCGCGTTGCCAGAATGAGGTCAGGCTGGTGTAGGCGATGAGTACGCCGAGCGCGAGAAACGCGACCAGCATGCGCATCCCCGAGCACGCCTCCGCGACATTGAGCGCCTGCTGTTCACCGTCGTGCCAGATCGTCAAGACATTGCCACTGCGTTCGACATCGGATCCCATCGCGACGAAAGACCAGTAGGCGCCGATGCTCGACCAATCTTGCATGCGCTCGGTCACCGGTCGAAGAATGCCATCGCTGACTTTCTGCCCGAAGATGATCCAATAGCAGAGCGCGAAGATCATGTACTTTGTCGCACGGCTCCCAAGGATGAGCCAGCAGAGACCAATGAGCGTGATGCCCACGCTTCCTCCGCGCGCGTTGTGGTGTTGCGCAAACCACCCAGGTCCAAAGGTCGCGAGCGCGTAGCCAAGGATGCCGAGAACAACCACGCTTGCCGCAGGCCAACACGGCCGAAGGGCCACCGAGAGGATCTGCTCGCGTCGCAGCCAAACGAGGTAGCCAGAAATGAACGGTATGGCAAAGGTGTGCCCCCAATCGGACGGCTCTTCGAGAGACATGCGCCACTGCGCTACGAAGAAGGTCCAAAAGCCCGCAACGAAGACGACCAGCAACGCGAGTCCGAGCAACCACGCCATCACAGGCTCTATTGTGAGCACGCGCGCGCTCGGTGAGCCGCCGTTGGTCGCAGGTGAAGAGGGAGATCGTGGCATACGCGAGGATCGGGAAAGGTCGGCGGCTCACACTTCTCTCACGCGCGACACCTCCGCGTGGAACGCTTTGATCGGCGCATCCACCTGACAGATTGAGCCAACCCGAAGAATGCGCTCCTTGGAGGCCAAGATCAGAATGGCGAACTTCCAGGCGGCGGCCCGAAGACATCGTTGCCGAAGTTGCGATCGAGCAAGAACCCAAAGCCATAAGTCATGCGGAATCCGTTTCGCAACACGGCCAAGGGTGTGGCGAAGAAATTCGTGCCGATGATCACATGATCACCAGGCCGAATGTAGAGGTCGGGCTCCGCACGATTCCGAATCGCCTTCAAATCGACGCGAATCGTGGCCTCGCGGTCAGATCCAATTCGGCGCACGAGATCAACACGATCGGGAATTGCGATGGGCGACAGTCCACCCGCCGCGCTCACAAATCGGCTGAGCGTGAGACGCGTGTTATCGTTGAGCAACTCATACACACCGATGCGATTCACTTCGCCGTCGATGTAGACGAAACCAGTCTCGGGGGGCTCGACGAAAATCTTGTCGCCCGGTTGAATGATGATGTCGTAGTTTGCTTCGCCCCGCGCGAGTGCTTGGTAGTCAACTTCAATGATGCGCGTGGCGTAGGCGTTTTCCGCACTCCCTGCTCGGATGACGGGGCGTGCGGGGTGCGCCTCGCCGCTCTGGGTCGGGGCCAGCGACGACTCCACCCACTGCTGGGTCGCGAGATCGAAAACCCATCGCGTGGCCGGAGTCGGGACGCGTTGTAACAACTGCGCTGTGCTTGGCGCTGCCTGCACGATCTGCGCGTCGGCTGATGTCACCTCGCGCACGTCGACACCAGTGACGTCATCCACATCGACGGGAGGTGGAGCATTCTGCATCGACGCGCCACCACGCATGCCGCGCAGCGAACCAGGAGCCGCCGCCGGAACTGGATCGACGGTCGGAGCAGGAGTCGGTGCTTCAGGAATCGTCGCGCTTGCGGGCGCGACAGGAGGGGGAAGCGGAGCAGCCGCGTCAGGCACTGGCAGTGCTTCAGGAGCGGGAGTTGGTGCGGGTGCGGCGCGATTTTCGAGTTGATTGATCAGCGCGTCGATGTCGATTGGAGCAGCCGAAGAACCAGGATTGCCAACGCCATTGCCAGTGGAACCACTGTTTCCCGCACCATTGGATCCACTGCCTTCGGGCTGTTGTTGATCGGCGCGAACGCCGCCCTGCATGCTCGTTCCGACTGGCGCATCGGTAAAATCCTTGCGCAAGCGATCGTCAAGCGGTTCACTGCGAATGACATAGACGCGTTGCGTCGTTGGAAGTGTGCCGCCGGCGAGCGACATCGCCTCCATCAAACGGAAGTCCGGCCGCATGAGCGGGTAGAGGCCAACCGTCCCCACCGATCCGTAGACCTGAAACTGGAAACTGCGACCGTTCTCCAAGATCACGGAGACAATGGGATCGGCGAGATAGCCCTTGAGTTTCTGCTCGATCGCGTGGTGTGCTTCTTCGATCGTCAATCCACCCAAGCGCACGTCACCGACCGAAGGCAGGCGCACGATGCCACTCGTATCAATCGTGCGCAGCGCGACTTCGGTTTGCCCACGCGCGACGAGTTCAAAGATCTCGATACGAACCTCATCACTCGGCGCAAGTCGGTACTTCAAACTCGCGGGCTCAAGGTCAGATGGCAGCGGTGCGGAAGTGTTTCCCCAACCAATCCGTTCCGACTCAATAACATCAATGCGCTCAATCACCGGCATCGAGGTTGGTGTGTGCTCGAAGTAGCCGGTCTTCGATGGGTCCATGAACGAGTCAAGGTTGCATCCGGTGAGCGCGGAACTCGCCGAAGCAAGAGTGATGAATCGTGTGCAGATCTGGAGTCGGGAGGTGGATGGCATAAGGAACTTTGGCCAGGACTGACCGCCGAGCGCCAACAGAAATCTCGGCGCCATCGCCAAGTTCGCGCCCGGAAGCCTTGGCAAGATCGGCTTAGACCCGCCTGCGCTTTGAGAATACGGTGAAGACAAGCGACTTTATGCACGCAGCATGCACAGATGACCAACTTTGGCGAAACCGCATACACCTCAAATCCACCCGAATCGAGTCGCCTCACTGTGTCGGGCGAGTGCGAACTTCCACCCCTTCCGTGCAAACGCAACCGTTGATGAGCCGACTATCTCCGTCCACACACTCGTGACAGGATTGCCATCCGAACCGCCACCCCCGCCGAGACTTGTTCGAAGATAACGCTTGAGAAGGCATCATCCGCGACCGCGTCGTCTATCTCGACGCCACGGTTCATCG
This sequence comes from Planctomycetia bacterium, assembly GCA_005790565.1. Taxonomy (GTDB): domain Bacteria; phylum Planctomycetota; class Phycisphaerae; order Phycisphaerales; family SM1A02; genus F1-140-MAGs142. Next base: position 5,171 of record SXUJ01000086.1, on the reverse strand, counting down.
GCCCCGGGTGCAGAATCAGCGCGTCAGGGCGAAGGCGCCGTCGCCGAGCCTCCGTCAAACCGTAGGCGAATCTATAGTCTGGAGCGACTCCGCGATCGGCTGCACGCTCCGTCTGGATGCGAAGCATGATGATGGCGTCGATTTCGCCAATGATCGAGTCCATATCGTGCGAGATCGAGATGTTTTCGCCAGAAACGAGCGCCCCCCAACTTGAAGGAACGAGCGCCGGGGGCCCGACGGCGACGACCTGTGCGCCGAGCGCAACGAGGCCATGGGTCGTGGATCGCGCAACTCGGCTGTTGGCGATGTCGCCGACGATGGCAACCCGCTTCCCGCGAAGGTTGCCGAGATGCCGACGGAGGGTGAGAAGGTCGAGCAGCCCCTGCGTGGGATGCTCGTGACGGCCATCGCCGGCGTTCACGACGGCACACCGGACATTGGCTGCCACGAGCGCCGCCCCACCGGAGATTGCGCATCGAACGACGAGGCAGTCAACGCCCATCGCCTCGATATTGCGAGAGGTGTCGACGAGGGATTCGCCCTTGCTCGCGCTTGAGCCAGACGCTGAGAGATTCACAACCTCCGCACCAAGGCGGCGGGCGGCGATTTCGAAACTGACTCGCGTGCGCGTGGAGTCCTCGAAGAAGAGGTTGGCGATGAGCTTCCCCTCAAGCACTCGCGCAGCAGGTGCGTCCCCCACGGCGCAAGGCAACAGTCGCTCCGCGTCGTCGAGGATGGAAGTCAACTCAGTCGCGCACACACCCTCAAGCGCGAGGAAGTCAGGACCAAAGGAGCGTTGAATGATGGAGGGTCGCGTCACGCGCGAAACTGTAGCCCAGAGGCGAAGCGGAGGAATTCGGATGCCAGACGCTGCGGCGAAGCGATTTAGGAGCGGCAAGCGCAGGCGAGCGGCAAACGGGAGCCGCAAATCAGGCCCTATGTCTCGAAGCGCCTGAGTCGTCTGCGACGCGCTGCGCGCCACTGAGGATTCATGCGCGGCGAAGCTGTGGCCAGAAGAGAGCCCCCGCTTACCCCGCGTTGCTGACCATGGTGGGGTCGGCGACGACTTGGAAGGCGACGCTCTTTTCCGCAACGGTTGCCGTGGCTTCGTCGCGGATCGTCATCTTCAAGACATAACTGCCCACCGAGAGATGCGGGCTGAGCGTCACGATTTCTCCGACGAAGAAGTCATCGCGCTTCACATCGCTCGCGTCCACCACGGCCGTCCACTCAGGACTTCGACGCCAGACTTCCACGCCGTCGCGTTCGGTCAAGATCGAAATTTTCGTTGCAAGGCGTGTCGTCCACTTCGCGTCAGCCATCGCGCTGACGAAGTTTTCGAGTTCGCTATAGATAATGACGCGCGGGCTTGTCGCGGCGAGGAATCTTCGGTTGTCAATCGGATCAATCTGCCCAAACGCCTGCACTCTCGTGCAGAACTCCACGCGCGGCAGCGCGAGCATTGGCGCGGGCTTGAGCGCTGTCAGCAGTTGTTCCACCGCAGTCACGAGTGCGGCATCATCCTTGCCCTCTTGCAAGTCGCGCCCAATACGCACGAATGCCGCGTGAAACTTCTCCGCCGTCGCGCGCTCTTCGTCGGTGAGGTGCGTCGCGAGATCTGTAGGCAATTGGATGGTCGGATCCGTCACCGCAAGCGCGCTGAGTGCGAGGAGTTGTCGCATCGGCGTTGCGCTTCTCGACGCATCATTCGCGAGAGTCGAGGCGAGACGACTCGCGATGCTGAACGCGTCCGCTGGAATCGGCGCAAGGCTTGGAGCGGGCAAATCCGCGGAAAGCGGCTCGTTTGCAGTGGTTTGCTCGGGTTTCGCCGGAGTCGTGGTCTCGGTTGGCACCGCGGTGGTTGCGGTCGCCTGCGCCGCCGCGGCGGCGCGTTCGAGCAGCGCGCGCTCGGCACTCGCTCGCATCGTCGTGACGCGGTCGGGCGCTGATCCGGTGGTTCCATCACTCCATTCGATCTTGGCGGGGATGGACGCGGTGGTGGACACGGGGGTCGCAGTGGGCGCGCCCGTCGTAACGGGCGAGCTCTTCGTCGCTGCCTGCATCGTGGCAAGTGACGCAAGGTCTGCTTCGTAGGTCGCTGCGAGATCGGCAACCGTTGCCTTCTTCGTGGTCGGTGCGGGCTCAGCGTAAGCCTGAGTTGCCACCGCATCAGTCGGTCCCGCGAGTTCTGCTCCTGCGGACGATAGGTCTGACGGAAGCTCACTCACCTCAACCTCGACTGCCGCAAGGCCATCGTCGTTGTGGGCCAGTCGCGTCGATGCGGAGGGGGTCGCGCACCCTCCAAAGAACAAGAAGACAATGCCGGTTCCGAGGAATGTCGAGATCATGCAACACGAGGTCATGTGCCGCTCCGCAAAGGCGCGTGCCATGAGTCGTCGAGAGCAAAGGGGGGTAGAGCACTCGGTCATAACGACGCCTCCATGCGTCTTGATCGAAGTTCGGCGGGCGGCCGCGCGAATTGGCTTCGCAGACTGCGTCTGACACCCTCCGGGCATCAACGATCACACAGCGCGAGGAACCCTGCCAGCGTTCGGACAGACCCAAACGAGGACTCAAGAGAAGGCGCGGCGGCGACCGAACTTTCACACAGAATCAATGCACGCTATCGGCAAGAAGTGCGGCGAAGCCTTCAATCGTTCTCGCGAGATCTCCGGCCTGACCCTGCTTGGACCGGCGATCGAGGTCGACGCACTCGGCAAACAGCCGCGCGGCACGGTTGGGGCCGAGTCTCCTTGCCATTTTCAGCGTCGGTGCGGCCGACTCTCCCCAAAGGCGGACGGTGCGGGAGACGGAGTTCTCGGGCTCGCCCTGCGCCAAGAGTCGGGCGCAATCGTGGAGTTTCCGAGAGAGGTCCACGAGTGACCAAATGAGTAACTGCTCGGGAGCCTGCGAAGTTTCGACGAGTTCACGAACCTTCGAGACCGCGCCACCCGCGCTCCCTCGCAGCACCGCCGACTGAATCTCCCATGCTTGCTCCTCCCGCGTTCGGCCCACGAGCGCTGCCACCGTCTTCAAGTCGATCTTGGGAGTTGCGCCAGTCGAACCAGCGTCCGCAACAAACGATGCCAACTTCGCGAGCTCGGAGTCGAGCCGCGAGAGATTCGTGCCGAGCCGATCCACCAGCGCGTCAGCGGCATTGGGGAGCAACTCCGCTTGATGGGCATGCAATGCTCGCTTCACGCACCAACCCGCTGCCGTGGATGCATCTGGCTCCTCGCACTTCACGATCGCCCCGCCATTCTTGAGGACGAGCTTGTCGAAGTTGCCGGGTCGCCACGCCTCCGCCCGCAAGACAAGCGTCGAATCTGGCGCTGGATCTTCCGCGTACCGCTCGAGCGCGCGGCGTCGTTCCTCCGCTCCGAGAAACTGATCGGCGCGATCGACCACGATCAACTTGTGCGAAGCCAAGAGCCCGAAGGTGCGAAGTTCATCCAAGACATCCGCAAGCGACGCACTCGCGCCGTCAAAGTCGAACCGAGCCACGGGCGCGCCCGCGTGCGCATCGAGCGCAATCTGCAGCCGCTTGAGGCGCTCCACCAACTGAAAATTGTCCTTCCCATGAAGCACAATGACGCGCATGGTGTGATTGAGATCCGCCGCCTTGGCCATGCAAGGAGTGTACGAAGGCATCCGCGCCCCTGCGTACACTCCAGCCTGTGCCCACCCTCCTTGCCGTGCATGGACCCGATCGCGGACGCGTGTTTGCGCTGCCGCCAGACGAGCCGCAACTCGTGGGTCGTTCGAGCGAGGCATTGGGCCTGACGGATCGAACAATCTCGCGATTGCATGCGGAACTGACGCCCGACGGAGATCATTGGCTCGTGCGCGACCTTGGTTCGAGTCATGGCACTTTTCTCAATGGCACGCGCACCGTTGGGCACGCCGCACTGCACCGAGGTGATCGCCTCCGTCTCGGAGACAGTGAATTCCTCATCGTTGACGAAGCGGTAGGAAACACTGGCGCGCGCGACCTCGGCGTGCCGTTTGCAGCTGCGACCAACATCGCGCTGCCCACGCCGGGGCCGAGTGACGCGATGCTCGCTTACCAACTCGGGCGATTGAGTGCCGAGCCCACGCGAACAGAAGACTTCCTCACCGAGGCCGCGCAAGTCATTCGCGTTGCTGCGAAACTCAGAGCTTGCACGATCTTGCGTGCGAGCGCGCAGGGTCTGGTGGCGCCAACAGGACTGGAACTCGCACCCATCGCCCTCGCTGAACAGGCGCTCGCGAACGGAGACGCGGTGCTCGCTCGCGACGAACAAGACGGGAAACACAACGCGATTGCGGTTCCACTCTTCGGATACGGCGATGGTGTTTCTTCCGCAGTCCTCGTCGCACAGGGCGGGACAGAAATCTCGCACCCCTCGACGCTCGCGCTCTTGAACCTCTCCGGACAACTCGTCGGCCTTGGCCTCGCCGCCCGAACCGCAAACGGCGGCAGCGACAATCGGCTTGCGGCGATTGGCGAGTCAATGGCGACGCTCTCCCACGCCATCAAGAACATTCTGCAAGGGTTACGCAGCGGCGCGGATGCCGTGGAGATGACAATCGCGCGCGGCGACCTCGCGCAAGCACGCGAAGGCTGGCCGATTCTTCAACGCAATCTCGATCGCATTCAGTCACTCGTCCTCAACATGCTCGCGTGGGCCAAGGAACGACCACTTGAGCCAGAGATGATCGACCTCAACTCGCTCGTGACGGAGGTAAAGGAACTCCTCCATGCGGCCGCCGCTCGCAAACGCATTCGGCTTGCGCTCGAACTCGATGCCTCGCTTCCGCCGGTGTACGCAGATTTGAGCGCGATCTATCAGGCGATCACGAATCTTGCGCTGAACGCGATCGAGGCGGCGCCAGACAAGACTGGCGTGGTGACGATGCGCACTCGCTCCAGCGTCGAAGAGGACTTGGTGTCGATCACCGTCATTGATAATGGCACGGGCATTCCCATCGCGCTTCGACAACGGTTGTTCGAACCATTCCTCTCCACCAAAGGGCAACGCGGCACAGGATTGGGTCTTGCGGTGACGCGCAAGATCGCGACGCGCCACGGTGGTAGTGCGCGGTTGATCCGAAGTGATGAACAGGGAACAGAAATCGCGCTCCTCTTGAAGGCCTCAGGTGCAACGGAAGATGCGTCGAGCGCGCTCGAC
>SXUJ01000085.1 GCA_005790565.1 Planctomycetia bacterium | reverse complement strand
TATTGGGGCGAGCCATTCCCGGTTGTGTTTGACGCGGATGGCGTACATCATCCGGTCGCGGAGTCCAGTCTTCCCGTACTACTTCCAGAGCTCGTGGACTTTCATCCGATTGAGAGCGCAACGCCCATGCCGCCATTGGGGAAAGCGACGGCATGGGTGGAGACCACAGCAGGCGCGGCCGGCGTGACGGGACTTCCAAGCGACACACCGGTGCGCCGCGAAACAAACACGATGCCCAACTGGGCTGGTTCATGTTGGTACTACTTGCGCTACTGTGATCCGCTGAATCGCGACCGATTTGTTTCGAGCGCAGCGGAGCAGTACTGGATGACGAGTCGGCGCGCCGACGGATCGATGCATGCAGGAGGCGTCGATCTTTACATCGGTGGCGCAGAGCACGCGGTACTCCACCTCCTTTACGCGAGATTCTGGCACAAGGTACTGTTCGATCTCGGGCATGTGTCCACACCCGAGCCCTTTGGTCGACTCTTCCATCAAGGCTTGATTCAATCGCACGCCTACCAGCGACCAGACGGTTCGTTGGTGGCGATCGACCTCGTTCGGGAGGTCGACGGAAAGATGGTTGAGATCGAGAATGGCGCGCCGGTCACCCAGATCGTTGCGAAGATGTCGAAGACGCTGAAGAATGTGGTCAATCCGGATGATGTCATCGCCGAGTACGGCGCGGACACTTTCCGGCTCTATGAGATGTACATGGGTCCGCTCGAAGCAGCGAAGCCGTGGAACACACGCGACATCGTTGGAGTGCATCGATTCTTACAGCGCGTCTGGCGGCTCGCTATTGACGAGCGAACCGGAGTGCTCCTGCTTGCGCAGGCGGAAGACGCGACGCTTGAGCGCCTCCTGCATCGAACGACGCAACGGGTGGCCGAGCATATAGAGCGCCTCGGCTTCAACACCGCGATCGCGTGCATGATCGAATTGGTGAATGCAGCCACGCGACCGATGGATCTTGCCGATGCGAGTCATGGTGGACTGACGCGCTCCCAACTCGAACGATTCACCAAGCTCCTCGCGCCGTTTGCGCCGCATATCGCGGAGGAGTTGTGGTCGAGGTTGGGACACTCGACTTCGATTCACTCCGAGGCGTGGCCTTCCTACGACGCCGCGGTGCTTGAGGAAACTGAGGTTGAGGTCCCGGTGCAAGTCCGAGGCAAAGTGCGTGCGCGCATCATGGTCCCCAAGATTGCAAGCGCGGAGGAGACCGAAGCGATCGCACTCGCCCACGCAAGTGTGCGCGAGGCACTCGCGGGCGTGGCGCCGAAGAAAGTCATTGTGGTGCCGGGGCGGATGGTGAACATCGTCGTGTGATCGGCGCGGGAGCGGTAAACTCATCCGCATGCGAAGCGTGCTTGACGGCAGTGTCCTGCCCATCCGATTTTTCCTTCGCGCGTCGTGTGCTGCACTGATCGTACTCATGCACCTCTGCGTCGGCTGCGGCCCGGCGGGTGCCGAGTTTGATCGGGTTCCGGCGCCGATTTCCTTCGCACAGATTCGAGAGACCGCGCGATGGTGTCCCTCTTTCTCACCCGCGTGGTGGGGCGACATCGACGCGTCCTACACCGTTTATGACGGAGAGGTGCACGAACTGATTCTGCGCGAGTGGGATGCGTTCGCGAGACTAGCCACGCAGGAGCGGGGGCAGTCGAAGCAAGCGGATGTCTCCGCCGCGCGCGCGTTGTTGGCGCGGATGCGCGGCCTCGAAGAGAAGAGCCTTGGCCTTGAGCTTGCATTTGTGGATCGATGTCGCGCAGTGCTTCCGCCTGCGAGTCAAGAGTTTCTCGATCTGTTTGTGGCCCGTCGACGATTTGAACGAGCGGGTGCGACTTGGGCGAGTCCGGATCAGGCGTTGCCAGGTGTGCTCGAACTCCTCGCGCTCGATGGTGCCGCCATTGCATCGGAGGCCTTGGTTCGGTCTGCGACGGATGCCTATCAACGAAGCGCTGAGGTGCTTGAGCGAGAACGACGCCGTCGCTTCAATGCCTACCTCGAATTCATCGAGGCGAACGCCAATGCACTCGAAGCGCAGCGCACCGCAAAGTCCACCTTTGGCGATCAAAGCGAAGAGGTGAAGGTCACCGAGGGAATGTTTGGCCCGCTTCGCGCGACGATGGAATCCGCCTATCGAGCGAGCGATGACGCAGTCGGGAGAGTGCTCGCCTCGGAGTTGATCGCGATCCTTCCATTGATTGAGGATGGCGAACGGCGCGAGTGTTTAGAGGACCGCCGGCTTGAGTACTTCTTCTTCTCTGGCATCTCTGCGCCTCGTGCGCGTGGAAAATTTGCGATCTGGCGCGCGCTCGCGGATCTCGAGAAAGATCCGCAAGTGCGAACGGTTCGACTCGCGAAACTGAAAGAATGGGAGTCGGGTTACGACGAGGAGTGGACTGCCATCAAACAATTCCTTCGCGAGAACGGGAACGCCCCGAACGCAGCGATTCTTGGACGGGTGAAGAATCTCAAACGCGACTTTGAAGGTCATGTCCCGAGCACAAGTCCAATCAACTCCGACGCCATGGAGCGCCTCGCGCATCTCGTCGCGTCGCGCTCGATGCGTGCGTCCGACGCCGCTGCGGAACTGCTCGGGCAGGTCGAAGGCGCGCCGGGTGCGCCGGAATCAAGTTCGAACGATTCATTGATGGAGAGCCGAGACTCAGGCATGCGCCTGTTTGTGGGTTGGCCGCTGCATCCATCATTGACCGAGTCCATCGCGGGTGAACTGCAACTCGACGCGCAGCAATCTGCCCGGGTTGATGAGATTCGTCGGGAAGAAACCGTCAGGCTTGCGAAAGAGACGGAGCTCTTGCTGGACCGAATCAAGGATTTGTCAGATGATTTGGAAGCGGAAGATGGGCGGAGCATTGAGGTGCGAGTGCGAACCGTCATGCAAGTTGTCCGTGCGCAGTTGCAGCGCACGCATGAGATCGATCTTGAAGCAAACGCGAGGTTCTTTGCGCGTGTCGTGGAAGCATTCGCGGTGCAGGAGGAAGCATCAAGGTTGCGCGTCTCGCACCTCCGAGCTGATCTCGCATGCCGCATCGGCGTTGGGACTGGTGAGGAATCCTCCGAATCGCTTGGGGGTCTCACGGAGGCGGCGATCGTGGATCTCACCCGCCTTCCGCAGGCAGCAGGATTGAACGACGTCGAGACGGAGGCATTTCTTGAACTCGTCCTCGGGCACAGCACCGAACTCACGGACGCCGCGCAGGCGGCGCATGAGCGGATGGTGATGAATGTCGGGCGCCTCCTGCGACTCGTCGCGCTCAAGGGTGAGGTTGCGGAGTATTGGGAGACGCTTGAGGCCGGAGCGCTCGCGGTTGATCTTCGACTTGGCATCCTGTCTGAGGCGCGGCGAGTGCTCGGTGCGGATGCCGGAGATCGGCTCGACGCGGCGTTTCGTTACCGCGCGGCACCCGGACTCGAAACCGATCGTGCGCTCGAGATGGAAGCGTTGCGTGAGTGTGCTGAAAATCCTGCGAGCGATGCGCGACTTGCGGCGAATGCGGCTGTCGCGACGGCGGAGGCGGACTCTCGATTCACGCGCGCGCTTCGAGAGGCCATGCGTTGGCGCGCGCATACGGTGCTGAGTGATCCGCCCCACGCTTCTGCGCAGTGGGATGCGATTTCACGCGCGGCCCCACTTGGCGCCCTCTTTCGAATGCGCGCGCGGGACGCTGATGAACGAGCGTTTGCAGCAGTCGAGGCTTCGATCGATCCGGAACAGATCCCCCTTTGGCTCGAACAAGCGATCCGAGCGGCGCCTCCGAGGCGAGTGCGAGCGTTTGGAACACCATCCCCCTGAGTGGGCGGCAGCCTTTGCGCGTTGAGGCGATATCCTCGACGACATCGTGGCTGACACATGCAGTGATTCATCTCAACCTCCGCGCGTCGCGTCAGAGGAATCTCTCGTGATGGAGGAGTTTCTCGCGACCGCGTCGCCAGTGTGGGAGATCGCAACGCCGGATGCGTGCACGCTGCTTGGGCTAGGGGATGCGGTCGATGACGGTCCTCTCGCCGTAATCGCGCGCATTGATGCGTATCTCGGCGCGCAGGGGCACGGAAGTGTCCTGCCGATTGAAGATCTAGGGGGTGATGGCGGGGCACGATGGAGTGTGGCGATCCGCATCCCCAGGCGCGCGAACGCCATCATTCTGTTCGCGGAGGATCCGCAGGGGTTCATGGAGAGTTCCCCACAGCTCGCGTCGCTGTCGAGCGCGCGCTCCGTTGTCGGAGTTTCGACGCCGCTCGAGAGTCCGTTCGTCGACGATCTCGTCTGTCTCGTTCGTATCCTTGACGCTGCTGCGAACGGAATGCTGGCGCTTGTGGATCCGGCGCTAGATTCGGTCAGGCTTCGAGAGGATGTGCGCGCACTTTTTCTTGACGGCGAGCCACTCGCGGATGAGCGCGCGCTCTTTCGCACTCAGATCGTGGCGCGCGATGAGAGCACGGTGCGATGGCTCTTCACCGAAGGAATGCCGAGAGTGGGAAGGCCGGACTTCGAGATGTTGGAGGTTTGTGTCGCGGAGGAGCGCGCGGCACTCACGCTGCTCGAAGTGACGGCGAGCTTATTCCTTTCTTCGCGACTCTTACCGCCACCAGAGACCCCCATCGCTCTTGGTGATGGCGTTGAGATCGCTCTCGTCACTCCACGCGAGGCACTGGTCGGTGTCGATCCGATGATGGTTGGCGGTGATCGCGATCGAAGCGGGGAGCGCGCGCACTTTCATCCCCGCAAGAGCGCGGTCGTTTGCGCGCCAAGCAAGCGTGGCGCGTATCGACAAGTGTGGACGCGACCGGTGGACGCGATCGCAGCGCTGCAAGCGGGTACGGCGACGCTCGCGCTGCCCGAGGGCATCCGAAGATCGACCGCGTGCCGAGCGCGACGAAGTTGGCCTGAAGTCGTGCAGCGGAAGCGAGAAGACACGGGCGGCGAACCGGTTCTCGCGCAGGTGAATGTCGGCATCGAGGGTGTCGCCGAACACGCATGGATCGAAGTCACCGCCGCGCACGGCGGAGGTGGCGCAGGAAAACTTTTGCATAATCTGCGTGATGCTCGCCTGAGACAGGGCGCGAGCGTGGCATTCACGCTCGAGCAAGTCAGCGACTGGAGCGCGCATGCTTGAGCGCTCGCGACTTGCGACGCGATGCCTCTCGTGCGGCAGTTGAGTCTGGGGCGCGTCGCCTCGCTCGCTTTGGACTCGCAGCGGTCAGCAGAGCCGACGCGCTGCGATTGGCTGTGTTTCACCGCGCTGCGTTCGATCTCGGACCGAGTCGACAGGACTTGAGCGCTCGCGACTTGCGACGCGATGCCTCTCGTGCGGCAGTTGAGTCTGGGGCGC
>SXUJ01000009.1 GCA_005790565.1 Planctomycetia bacterium | reverse complement strand
GGGTCGCGACTTCAACTCGCTCGTCGCGACGGGGTTCTATCGACTCGGCGTGTGGGATGATGAGGTGCCTGACCTCGCCCAGGCCCTTGCGGACGACATGGATGGCATTGTCGATACGACCGCGCGCGCGTTCTTGAGCACCAGCCTTGGGTGTGCGCGTTGCCACGACCACAAGGGTGATCCGATCGCGCAATCGGAGTACTACGAATTCGCCGCATGGTTTGCAGGTGTGGCGCCGTACAAGAGTTCGCCATTCAACTCGATCGAAGCGGACAATGTGTTTCGGATGGTGCGGCGAGACTTCGGTCAGGCAACCTCCGAGGATGAGGCGAAGGCGTTTCGGCTTGCTTACGCGAGAGTTTCTTCCGCGCTGCAGGCCATAGAGCAGCCATCGAGTTCCGCGACCGGCGCGGAGCCATCCGAGTTGTTTCTCGCGCGCGCACCGCTGGCTGGGCTGGTCGCGTACTTCCCGCTCGATGACGCACGCGACGCGTTGGTGCGAGATCATGCGCGGCGCCTCGATCTGCATCACGCTTCGGTGGTCGACGCGACATTCGGCGTGGATGGACGCGCCGGCACCGCGCTCCGTTTCGATGGTGGGGATGATCGCGTCGAAATGGATCGGCCGGTGAGTGATGACTTTACGATCGCATTTTTCTTTCGCACAACCGACCTTGGCGGCGGAAACGACACCGACCGTCGGTGGTTCCGCGGCGAGGGTCTCGTCGATGGCGAAGTTCCGGGCGTGGTGCGTGACTTCGGCATTTCGCTGATCAGCAATGGCTTCGTGAGTGCAGGCGTTGGTGCACCCGAGACCTTTCTGAGTTCGGGTCCGGGTTACAACGACGGTGAGTGGCATCATGTCGCACTCACTCGTTCGATGTCGACCGGCGATGTGGAACTCTTTATCGATGGGTTCTCCGTCGACCAGGCTCGCGGGAACACGGAGCGACTTACCGCATCCAAGCGCATTTCGATTGGCGCAATGCAGCCTGGTGGCGGCGCGTTTAGCGGCGACATAGACGAAGTCCGTTTTTACGATCGAGTGCTCGATCGTGAGGAGATCGAGTCGATGGCGCGCGGACTCAAGACGCGCGAGGGATTGCTCGAGCAGGTTCAGCATCGCGCTGATCAAACGGAACTTGCGCGCGCGATCGCGCTGCACGACGAACTTGCTTCTTTGCAGCCGCCGGATTGGGATGGCGAAACGGTACTCGCCGTGCGCGAGGTCAGTGAGCCACGCGCGACGCATGTGATGCTTCGTGGCAGTCCGCACAATCTCGGTGCGCAGGTTGAACCACAAGTGCCGCTCATTGCACGTCGGGTCTTGGCAGAAGCGCCGAAGCAGTTCGGGGCGGGGGAGTCAAGTGGGCGGCGATTAGCACTCGCGCACTGGATCACCGATCGCGACAACGCCCTTGCATGGCGCTCGATTGTGAACCGCGTTTGGCAGCACCACTTCGGCGTTGGGATCTGTCCGACACCAAACGACTTTGGCAGACTTGGTGAACCGCCAACGAATGCGCCCTTGCTTGACTACCTCGCGACGCAGTTGCTCGCTTCGGGCGGAAGTTTGAAGTCATTGCACCGACTCATCATGACGAGCGCGAGTTATCGAATGTCGAGTGTGCCCAATCCCGAGGCTCTTTCGCAAGACGCGCCCAACGAATTGCTCACGCGCATGCGCATGCGCCGACTTGGCGCCGAGGAACTGCGGGACGCGATGCTCTCCGTCAATGGCACGCTGAATCCGACCGTGGGAGGGGTATCGATTCGGCCTCCGCTTCCCGCCGAGGTGCTGGGGACTTCGAGCCGACCGGATGAAGTCTGGCCATTGACGCCGGAGGAGAGTTGGACTCGGCGCAGCCTGTACATCATGCTCAAGCGATCCCTGCAGCATCCGCTTCTCACGGCGTTCGATCTCAAGGACCTCGACGCCTCTTGCCCGATTCGGTTTCAAACCGTCGTGCCGACGCAGGCGCTCTCGATGTTGAATGGAGCGCTGACGAACGAAGAAGCAGGACGGTTCGCTTCGCGATTGCAGCGAGAGTTTCCGGGCGATCTGCGGGCGCAGATCACGCGCGCGCGCCTCTTGACGAGCGGTCGTGCTCCGAGTGAAGCGGAGATTGATGAAGCGGTTGCATTTGTCGAGGAACTTCGGACCGATGGCGCGCGTTCTGATTTGGAAGCGCTCGGAAGTCTCTGCCTGGTGTTCCTCAATCTCAATGAGTTTCTGTACATTGACTAGGTGCTGTGATGCCTGATTCGCAGATCCATCCTGAGAATCACTTCTGTGGTCGAACGCGCCGAGAGTTCCTTTGGCAGTCGGGCGGATCCTTTACGTCGCTTGCGCTCGCAAGCTTGCTTGGTGCGGATGGATTTTTGCAGCGACAGGCCCTCGCCTTTGATGGTGTGACACCGATCGCACCTCCGGGACCACTTGCACCGAAGCGGCCCATGCTGCGCGGGAAGGCCAAGTCCGTGATTTTCTTTTTCTGCTACGGCGGACCGAGTCACATCGATACCTTTGATTACAAGCCCGATCTCTTCAAGTACGACGGTCAGACGATCGCCGTCAAGACGAAGGGGAGAGGCGGCGAGAAGGCAGAGGGCCGCGTCGTCGGACCTAAGTGGAAGTTCCGGCAGCACGGCGCATCGGGCGCGTGGGTGTCCGAGCTCTTTCCACATCTCTCAACTTGCGTTGACGACATCGCATTCATCAAGAGCATGTACGCGGACAGCCCGATTCACGGCTCCGCGATGCTCATGATGAATTCCGGCAAGTTGCTCGGCGGACCCGCCATTGGAAGTTGGGTCAACTACGGACTGGGGACGGTGAATCAGAACCTCCCCGGATTTGTCGTGATGCTCGACAGTGCCGGCGGTCCGATCTCGGGCGCGAAGAATTGGTCGAGTGGATACATGCCGGCGATGTACCAAGGGACCGTCTTGCGCGGTGAAGGGCCGCCGATTCTTGATCTTGCGAATCCGGGAGGGCGAAGCGATGCACTGCAACGCTCCATGCTCGATCGTCTGCGGATGTGGAACTCGCGGCATGCGCTGCTTCGCTCGGGCAACTCGGAACTCGAGAGCCGCATTGAGAGCTACGAGTTGGCGTACCGCATGCAGTCCACCGCGCCCGAGGCGGTCGACATGTCGCTCGAAACGAAGGAGACGAAGGAACTCTACGGTTGCGATGATCCGCGAACGAAGGAGTTCGGCGACAAGTGTTTGCTCGCGCGACGATTGGTCGAGCGCGGGGTGCGATTCGTGCAGATTTACAGTGGTGGCGGACACAACGACGAGTCGTGGGATGCGCACGGTGATTTGAAGACCAATCACGACTTTCACGCCGGGCGAACGGACAAGCCAGTCGCTGGTCTCTTGAAGGACCTCAAGCGTCGTGGCCTGCTTGACGAGACGATTGTGATCTGGGGCGGAGAGTTCGGTCGCCAGCCAACGGCGGAGTACGCACAAGGAACAGGACGCGATCACAACTCTTATGGATTCACGATGTGGATGGCGGGCGGCGGCATCAAGGGCGGCGCGAGCGTTGGCGAAACCGACGAGCTCGGCGCGATTGGTGTCGGCGAGCGATTCCATGTGAAGCATCTCCACGCGACAGCACTCGCGTGTCTTGGACTAGACCCGAATCACCTTGCGTATTTCTACGCGGGTCTCGATCAGAAACTCGTCGGTGTCGAGGGCGCAGATCCGATTCGCGCGATCATGGCCTAGATCGTCGAATCGAGATCACGCTCATTCAGAACCACTTTTTCTTGCCGACTTGATAGGTGGCGATGAAATCGGCGTCGGATTTCGTGAGGTAAATGATCCCTTCAATCAATCCGATCAATCCTCCAGCGCCACAAGTCACGACGGCAATCAGGATTCGAATGATCGCGCCGCTCGTGTCTCCGAGGATGAATCGGTGAATGGCAAGGCAGCCTAAGACGATGCCGAGGACTCCGCAGAGGATGCGCTTACTTTCCACGGGCGCAGACGGTGATGGTGGGAATGAACTCATGCTTTCTCCAGGAAGTGTTCAAGGTCCAATCAGTGGTGAAACTATACTCGCGCCGTGGGGGTTGCGTGAAATCCGAGCGCGCATTGCGGCGGGTACCATTCGAACATGGTCGATTCGGCCTCGCCACCCGCGTTCGCTCCGACTCTGCCTGCACAGCGCAGCGAAGGCATTGATTTCGCACGAGGCCTCGCGCTGTTCGGCATCCTGCTTGTCAATGCGCGTTTTTTCTTCTGGCCATTCGCATCGGCGATCGACCCGAACTGCGCTGTGCCAGGATTGGAAAGCAGTACGCTCGACGCAGTTGTTTGGTCGATTATCGAGGCCTTCTGCTCCTTCAAGTTCATTTCGCTTTTTAGCATGCTCTTTGGATTCGGAATCGCGGCGCAGGCGAACAAGGCAATGCGAGCAGGATTGAGTCGATGGGGGTTCGGATCTCGACGGTTTGTGGTCCTTCTAGCGTTCGGTCTGCTCCACGCAACGCTCGTGTGGTACGGAGACATTCTTGTTGTCTACGCGCTTTTCGGGTTTCTCGTGCTCGCGATCTGTGTTTGTAAACCGCGCACCATTCTCATCTGGTTCTTTGTGCTCGCAGGTTTGTTGGCCGTTGTTTCGCTCTGCAGCGGCGTCTTGGTGTACATCTTTGGGACCTATCCCAACTTTTTGAGCGAGAGCATTGGTGATGCGGAGGCGGACCAAGTGGGGCGGATGGCGGCGCAGGTGCGGACTCCTTTGGTGGAGGGAGGGTTGGACGCGCGTGGGATCGAGGCGATGCGTGAGGTCTTTGGGAGCGGACAATTCAGTTTCGCCGACCCGCGATGGATGCGAGCGGAAATGCTCGCGTATCAAGAGGGCCCATGGTTTGATCTTTTCGCATTTCGAATGGTGCATTGGCTCGTTTGCCTGAGTGCCGCGATATTCGGCTACGGCTGGCACGCGTGCGCACTCATGCTGTTTGGAGCGTATGCGTTTCGGTGCGGGCTGTTTGAACTCGCGGCGCGGGCACGGCGCGTTCGCCTCGGTTGGACTTGTTTGAGTCTTGGTTCGATGGCCGCGATCTTGAGCGTGCTCCCGTTCTGGTTGTTCGGACTGAGTGATCCGCTCGCTGGCGCGTGTCACATGATCGGACTGACCGCAAGTGGGCTCGCGCTGCCCATTGGGTACGCAACACTGCTGATCGAGTATGCGCCGCGTGTTCCCCATGCGATTCGACATCCAGTCGCCTCGGCCGGCCGCATGGCACTGACGGTGTATCTGTGCGAGTCAATTCTTGCGACTGCACTCGCTTCATGGTGGGGCGGGGCGCTCTTCGCGAAGCTCGGCGACACGGCACTTGCGATGGTGAGTCTCGGCGTATGGTCGGCGTTGGTGATCCTCGCGTGGTTGTGGCTCACGCGTTTCCGCATTGGTCCTGCTGAGTGGCTGTGGAGACGACTGAGTTACGGGCGAGGTCCGCTCTGAATCGATGGCCCGATGCCGCAATCCGTGGGATGCGCTGTAGACTGCGACTCTCATGCAAGTCCCGAATTTTCGCCTCGATGGCAAGGTTGCGCTCGTCACGGGATCTAGCAAAGGTCTTGGAAAGGCGATGGCCTTTGCGCTCGGTGCCGCGGGGGCGAAGGTGGCGTTCAACTACCTTCGAGACGAGGCGTTTGCGAAACGCACCTTTGAGGAGTACATCGCGCAGGGTTACGCGGGTGGTCTGTTCCGCGCGAGCGTGATTGACGAGGGAGAAGTCAATCGCCTGAACGCGGAGATTGTTGAGCAACTTGGCGCGATCGACATCCTCGTCGTCAATGCCACGCCGCTCCAACCGCTTCGGCGCATTGAAGACTATGACTGGGACTTCTACCAGTCCATGCTCGACTTTTTCGTGAAGAGTCCGTACCTCCTCGCGAGAGCAGTCCTGCCGTCGATGAAGGCGCGCCGGTACGGGCGGATCATCAACATCACGACTGAGAATTTTAAGCGCGGCACGGCGCCATTTTCTGCGTATGTCGCGGCGAAGGGCGCGCAGGTCGGCTGGTCGCGCTCGATGGCGTTGGAACTGGCGCCGTTTGACATTACCGTCAATATGCTCGCCCCAGGGTGGATCCCGGTGGAGCGACACGAACACGACCCGCAACATGAGAAGGACGCGTATCGTCGTCTCATTCCCATGAATCGTTGGGGCGTGCCGAGTGATGTTGGCGGTGCATGCGTCTTCCTCGCGAGCGACGCGGCAAGTTTCATTACTGGTAACGACATCCACATCAATGGCGGCGTCACCGTCGGCTGAGTGGAGCCGACACGATTCTCGAGGAGTATTCCAATGCGCATGAAACAAGCAGTTCTCTCTAGTCTCGCACTCGCCCTTTCGATCCTCAGCGTCGCGGGCGTCGCCGTGCAGGGCGACCTTGTTGCCGCACAGAAGGCGCGCATTGCGGAGTATGCGAAGCAGCCGAAGGCGCGTGCGCATGTCGCGTTTGTCTCCAACGGCGTCGCGGACTTCTGGACGATCGCCAAGGCTGGCGCGATCGCCGCAGGGCGTGAGCTTGGCTGCGATGTCACAGTGGAGTTTCCTGGTGGCGGACTCAGTGACCAGAAGCGGATGCTCGAAGACCTCATCATCCGCGGCGTCGACGGTGTCTCCGTGAGCCCCATTGATCCCAAGAATCAAGTGGAGGTCTTGCGATTTGTCGCGGAGAAGTCGCTGCTCATCACGAATGACTCGGACGCGCCGAGTTCGCCTCGGCTCTGCTACATCGGGATGGACAATTACATCGCGGGTCGCATGTGCGGCGAGCTTGCTCGTGAGGGCTGCAAGGGCGGGGAAGTCGCGATTTTCATTGGTCGATTGGAGCAGGACAACGCGAAGCGTCGGCGCCAGGGATTCATTGATGGTTTGCTCGGACGAAGCAGCGATCCAACCCGTTACGACGAGCCATCCAAAGTGATTACCGAGTCCGGATACACGATCGTGGGCACATGGACGGACTCGTTTGATCGGGCGAAAGCGAAGGCGAACATCGAGGATGTGATGATCAAGCATCCTGATCTCGCGCTCGTGACCGGATTGTTCGAATACAACTCCACGCTCGCCGTCGAAGTGTTCAAACAGTCTGGAAAAGCAGGCGAGATCAAGATCGCCGCCTTCGATGAGGGGGCCGATGTCATTGAGGGCATTCGCAAGGGCATCGTGCTCGGGACTGTCGTGCAGGACCCCTACGGATACGGATTTGAGAGTGTCAAGATGTTGCACGCATTCACGAGAGGCGACTTTTCCATGGTGCCCGCCAGCGGCGTCTTGCCCATCCCCGCCCGCGTGATCAAGCAGGACAATGTGGATGCGTTCTGGACCGACCTCAAGGCGAAACTCGAGGCGGGGAAGGCCGCGTCGAAGGCGTGATGCGTGATTCGCATCATGCCGAGCAAGCGACCGCCGCGCCGCACGCGGTGTTGCGAGTGCGGGGTGTTGGGCACCGCTACGACGGCGTCCTTGCTCTCGCGGATATCAACATCGAGGTGCGTGGAGGCGAGGTACTCGCGATTGTAGGTGAGAATGGCGCCGGGAAATCGACGCTGTTGAAGATCTTGTCTGGTGTGGTGGACCACAGTGATGGCGCGCTCGACTTCGTCAATGCAGCGGGGGCATGGGCGCCCCGCCGTCTGCAGGGCGTGCGAGATGCGTCGCGCGCCGGTATTGCGCTTGTCCATCAGGAGCTCAATCTTGCGGAGAATCTGGACGTGGCGGGATGCATCTTCCTTGGGCGCGAACCGGCTCGTTTTGGTTTGCTTGACCATACGAGGATGCATCGCGAGGCCGCGCACTGGCTGGCGCGCGTCGGGCTCGCGGTCGATCCTCGCACGGCGTGCAGCGCTCTTTCCATCGCCCAACGCCAGCTTGTCGAGATTGCCAAAGCGCTCTCGACCGAAGCTCGCATTCTCATTCTTGACGAGCCGACTTCGAGCCTGAGTTCGCACGAAACGCAGCGGCTGTTCGAATTGCTGCGGGGACTGCGCGCACGCGGGGTCGCGATTCTCTTTGTGTCACATCACCTCGATGAAGTGCTCGCACTCGCTGATCGAGTGGTGGTCCTTCGAGATGGTCGGCAGACGGGGGAACTCGCGCGCGTCGATTGCGACCGGGCGATTCTTGAGCGACTCATGGTTGGTCGCGTGACGGCGGGGCCGACTGCGCGCGCACCGAGAGACCGGTCGGCGATTCGCGTGCGAGTGGAAGCCCTTGTCAGCCTCCATCGAAACGCGCGGCCAGTCTCATTGACAATTCGTGAAGGCGAGATCGTGGGTCTCGCGGGTCTCATTGGCGCTGGTCGTACCGAACTTCTTGAGGCGATTGCGGGGATTCATCGGAGCCAAGGGAGCGTGCATCTCGATGGCGCACGCTTGCAGGGGGATGTTGCGCGACGCGTGCGCGATGGAGTGTCACTCGTTCCGGAAGATCGCGCCCGCAACGGCCTTTTCCTTGAGAATTCCGTTGCGATGAATCTCTCACTCGCGTGGATCGACCAGCACCGCGTCAAGGGCATGGTGCATGCGGCGAGCGAGCGCCGTCTTGTGGACCGGATGATGTCGAGCATGCAACTGAGACCATCAATTCCGCATCGTCGGGCACGCACGCTTTCCGGTGGAAACCAGCAGAAGGCCGTGATTGGCCGGTTCATGGCGATTGCGCCC
>SXUJ01000084.1 GCA_005790565.1 Planctomycetia bacterium | reverse complement strand
GCCCGGATCAGTGGCGTGTAATCAGCGTTTGTAGCGCAAGTCAGCGGTGGGTGGCCGCGAATCCTTTGGGATTCGAGGAAATGGGGCAACAGCCCCCTAGGCATTGTGTCGACGCATCCGGTGTGGCTCGTCCCTCTTCCACCGGAGAACCGCGTCTTGTTTAGTTTTCGTCGTTCCAAATCAGCGCGCAGCCCAGTCGGCATTGACTGTGGTTCGGATGCATTGCGCATGTTGCAACTTCGTGGGGTTGCCGGAGAGATTGTCTCGGCGCAACTCGAAGTTCCAGTCGTGCGGGCACAGGTGCAACTTCCTGTCGTCAAGCGCGATGCTGGCGCGGAGTGGATTCGCGCTGCCGAAGACGCGGCGATGCAATGGCGAAGCGAGGGATTTCGCTCAACGCAATTCGTATTGAGTGTTCCCACGCCACGATCGCAGTTTCAGATTGTCTCTCTTCCCTCGCTGGCGCAGGCGGATTTCGACCGAGCCGCGTGCTGGGAGGCGAGCGACCGATTCGGTTGGGATCACGACGATCTGAGCGCTGCGGCGCTTCCGACCAATGCGCCAGCGACGACCGACGGAAAGAACGAATACCTCCTTGTTGCCGCCGAGCGATCGTTCGTCGAGGCGATGCTTGAGCCGTTCCTGCGCCGTGGACTTGAGCCAGTCGGTGTCGAGCCTCGATTTGCATCTACCGCGCGCGTCGCCAGTCGGCAGGCGCGCCGGGAAAGCGACAAGAGTCGCGTGCGCGGCGTGGTTATGGTTGGTCGCGATGAAACAACGATTCTGGTCCTCCGCGGATGCGAGATTGCATTCGCACGCGAGCTGCCGCTCGGAAGTTTGGCCATGGACCAGACCGTTGCGGATCGACTCGGCATGTCCTTGGAAGACGCGGCACTATTGCGTACAGAAGCGGCAGAGGGAACAGAACGGTCCCACGCGGCACAAGCTGCTCGTGATGCATCGCGCGCGGTGCTCGCGAGCATTGCGAACGAAGCCACGATGTGCTTCCGTTACTACTCCGTGCGTTTCCGTGGCGGAACTCCGCCGATGGTGCTCGTGCTCGGCGGCGGAGATTCGGCGCTCACGGACGAGATCCGAAACGCGTCTGGCATTCCCGCGATGCTCGATGACGAGCAAGGATCGATTCTGGCGCTCGCGCGCTCCCTCTGCTATCGCTCGCACGTGAGCACTCACTCGATCACGAGCGCCGCGCAGTGGATCACAGCCTTTGGGGCAGCGGGTCGATGCACGACGGCGCCGCGCGCAGCATCCCTTGCTCGAAGGGGCGCTGCATGAGCAGCCTTGGCGAATTCAATCTTCTCCCGCCGCGAATTCAGGCGTGCATCGCGAGTCGCCATGCGACACGCCGCGTCGTGCGATGGACGCTGTGCGTGACGATCCTGTTCGGAGCGGCGGTGGCATTCAGCGCGTGGCGTGCCCGGGCATCGGAGTCGCGACTGGCGACCCTTCGAACCGAGGCCGCGACGATCGTGGTGCTTGAAGATCGACTGCGCCAGCTCGAAGCGACGATGGAGGCAACGAACGCGTCGATTGCGTTGCAACGAAATGTTGGTTCTCCGATCGAGGCGAGTCGGCTCGTGCATGCGATTGCGGAGCTCGTCCCTGAGGATGCGGTGCTTGAACACCTTTCGTTGCGCGGCGAGAATCTCAGCGGAGAGGAACGAGCGAAACGCCGACGGACGGAGGCGGGCGCATCGCGCGGCTACCTCTGCGAGGTGCATGGCGTGGCGGCGGACGACGCAACGATTGCCCGATTCGTGGACGGGTTGGCCGGGCGAGATCCGTTTACGACGGTCAACCTTGAGAGCAGCAGCAACCGCGCATTTCATGGCGTTGAAGCGCGAGAGTTTCGGATCACTTTTCGAGTGGATCTCGATGAACGATGGTCGGTTCACACTGACTCGGTACACGCGCGAATGGTCGAGGAAGTCGACGCGGGGGGCGTGCGATGATTGAACGCACGGCGCCAGCCACCGGCTATACGACCGGTCCGACGCGATTCGCGCGATGGTCCTTCGGTGTCGTTGTGTGCATGACCATTGTGATGGCTTGGTTCGTCGTGCTTCCACTCTGGGATGCCGGAAGCGTTGCGGAAACCGAGGCGACTCGACTCGCCCGTCGAATCGCGGCGCGCGAACGACTTGAGGGGGAACTGGCTGTACGCAATGATGCGTGCGCGATACTGGAGAGGGAACGGGGAAGCACGCTTCGACGAATTCCTCAGGACCCATCGCAGGCGCAACTCATGCGCGCGATGAGTGAACCCGTCAATGGAGTGGACTTGATCTCGCAGACCATCGCCGCCGGGAAAAGCGTTCTCGCGGCGCGCGAGGGGCCCAAGTCATGGCGCGCCGTGCCGGTGACGGTCGCGATGAAGTCAACCTTCGAGACTTGTATGCGGGTGCTTCGTCGCGCCGAGCAGTCCGATCGACTTGTTCGCACGCTTGAGCTAGATCTGCGCCGTAACGATGGGGACGCGTTGGGCGTTCTCGATGTTTCGATCGTCGTGGATGCGGTGTGGAATGATCCCGCACTCGAGAAGCTCGCCGAACCGAATGGAGGTTCGCGATGAGCGCTGGGATGCATCCATCACAGAACCGCGGCTGGCAAGGTATTCGACAGAAACTGCGCATGCATCCACGCGCGCGGACGCTGCTGTGGCTTGCCGCGTTTGGAACGGTCGTATGGGCGAAGCCGATGGGGTTGCTCCTTTGGGCGCGGCTGCGTGTGCTCACCAATCTTCCACGAACGGCCATCGCGGATGACCCCGCGAGCAATGCAGCTGCGGCGGAAGTGGTTCCGGAGCGCGTGCTCGAACTTCCCGATCACTCCGAGTCGGATCCGTTCCGTCTGCGCGGTTGCAGGTTGTCTATCCCGCAAAGACCGGTGGCACAAGCAGAGCTTTCGCGTCTGCCACCAAAGTTCAACCCGTCGCTCGTCGATGCTTCGTTGTCCCAGGAGGCAGTTGACCTCGCTGCATTGTGTGCGGAGCGGTTTCGTGTGCAAACAGCGGGAAGCGGACTGTCGTGCGCGGTTATCAATGGGAGAACCTACAAGCTCGGTGATGAGCTTGCGTTGGAAAGCCTGCGATTCCTGCTTGTCGAAATCCGTGAAGCTGGTGTCATCCTTGCCTGCGGGGACCGCCGCTTCGAAATCAAGATCCGCTCGAGCGGATCTTGAATCTCAAGGAGCAAATGATGCATGAATCTCGCGTGTCAGTCGGTTGCCTCCGATCGCCTATGACCGCATCTCGCGGTTTCTTGTTCGCACAACTTGTGGCATCGGCGCTCGCGACGACTCTGTCATGCGCGGCACTCGCGCAAGAGACGCCACCAGAAGCGGCGCCGCCAGCGGCTGCTGCACCTCCGAGTGCACCCGTGGCCACACCCGAGCCGCCGCAGATTCAGGCGACGAGTGGACAGGCCGCTGCTGCCGAGACCTTCACCATCAAGTTCCAGGAAACGGATGTCCAGCAAGCACTGCAAATGTTGTCGATGCAAGCGCGTCGCAATATCGTCGCGGGCAAGGGCGTGAGCGGAACGGTGACTGCAAATCTTTACGATGTCACGCTGCGCGAAGCGCTCGATGTGATTCTTCGCTCGCTTGATTTGCAGATCGAGGAGGATGGCCAGTTCATTTTCGTGTACACGAGTGAGGATTATGCTGCGCGACAACTCTTGAAGTTGCGTCGCGAGAGCCGCAATTTCGCGCTGCAATTCTTGAGCGCGAAGGACGCGGCTGACTTCGTGAAGCCGCTTCTCTCGGAATCCGGCCAGCTCTCCTTTGTGGGCACCGTTGAGGATGGGTTCCAGCCTTCGAATTCCGATGGCGGAAGTGATACATGGGCCTATGAGGGAATGCTCGTGGTGAACGATTACCCCGAGCAGGTGGCTGCGATCACCAAGTTGCTGGCCGAGATTGACACGCCGCCATCTCAGGTCGTGGTTGAAGCGACCGTTGTTTCGACTCGCGTGCATGAGCAGAGCGCGTATGGCGTTGATGTCTCGATCATTGGCGATCTTGACTTTCTCGATTTCGCGAGCCCGGTTTCGGCCGCGAATGATCTGTTCAAGGGAAACACCGGTGGAACAGCCACCAATGACGGCAGTGCGGTTACGACCAGTGTTGCAGGTTGGAGTGAACCGTCTACTCTGCGCGCGGGCGTCGTGAGCGACAATGTCGCCGTCTTCCTCCGATTGCTCGATCAAGTCACCGACACGACGATCCTTGCGCGGCCGCGTGTGATGGCGCTCAATCGACAGCGCGCGCAGGTTCTCGTTGGCGATCGCGTTGGCTATCTGTCGACCACGACGACGCAGACTTCGACGACACAAACCGTTGAGTTTCTCGATACCGGTATCAAGCTGATTTTTCGTCCATTCATTTCGCAGGATGGATCGATTCGCATGGAACTCGCTCCATCGATTTCGTCGGCCACGCTCGAAAAGGTGCTCCAGCCAGGAGGCGGAGTGCTCCCGATCCCGAACGAAAAGACGAATGAGATCGTGACAAATGTGCGCGTGAAGGACGGACAGACACTGGTGCTCGGCGGCCTCTTCACCGAGGAGACAGAGATCACCCGACGGCAGGTACCAGGTCTTGGCGACATCCCACTGCTCGGCGACGCCTTCAAGGGCCAAGACGACACGGTCGATCGACGCGAGATCATTTTCCTCATCACTCCCAACATCGTGAAGGATGAAATCGCGAAGGTCTGGTCGGATGAGGCGAATGAGTTCGTGAACGCAGTTCGCATCGGTTCTCGCGAGGGGCTCCTGCCTTGGAGTCGAGAACTCATCTCGACGAACCACAATCAGGACGCAGTCCAGGCGATGGCGAGCGGGGATCGTGAACTCGCGCTCTTCCATGTCGAAAGTTCGCTGCGCGTTACCCCCAATCAGCCTGAAATGCAGCGCATGCGTGCGGAGCTCGGTGGAACGGCAGACGACCGCGCCTACGAGCGATCTATCTTCCAGCGCATTGTGGAGAAGCAACTTCAACAGGCCGAAGCCGATCGTGATGCGAAGGCTGGTCTTCCAACGGAAGCACCCGCGCCCGCAGCCCCTGCGCCTGGGGCGGGAGCGCAGTCGAATGCCGCAACCGGATCGTCGGTAAACACCGCGATGGCGCTTGTGCCGCCCACGGCACCCTCGGGTGCTGCGGAGTATGGCGCGTCGCGCTTCTTCCGTTCTCTCGCGAGTGCGAAGAAGCCAGCCGCGGCGCCCAGTTCCGCGCTTGCGCGAGAAACTCCGTTTCAGGTTGAATGACCGAGTATGGCGTGTCGATGTGGTGTACAGAGATTGCTGCGAGGGCAGCATCTGAGGAACTTCGGATGTCTTCACTTCAAATGCGTTCAAGGCAACCATCTCTCTTGGCTCTCGCGCTGGGCTCCGCGCTGGCGCTCGGCGCGCTTGTTGGCTGCAACGGTCCGACAAAGCAGGGTGCCGTTGCGCGCAAGGAGGCGAACAGTCGATTTGCGAAGACGACGAGCGTGGTGAGTTACGATCAGGCGCGCCAAGCGTTTGAGTCCGGCGATCTCTCGAGCGCGCAGAAGCACATCCGTGAGGCGATTGCGCGATCCGCAGAAGAGCCGAGGTACTGGGTGCTGCTTGGTCGTGTGGAATTGGAATCGCGTCGACTGGAAGAAGCGCGCGCGGCGCTCGACAAGGCAGTGGTCATCGATCCAAACTGCGCAGAGGCATACTATTTCCGCGGAGTCGTGATGGAGCGATGGTCGCAGGACGCCAAAGCACTCGCGGATTACGAGAAGTCTGCGGAACTTGACGGATCGAAGCTCTCCTATGTACTTGCGACTGCGGAGACGATGGTGGCGTTGCAGCAGATTGAGGAAGCTCGCGAGTTCTTGCTTTCCAGACTCGCCTATTTCGAACACAACGCAGCCCTGAATGAACTACTCGGGGATCTTTGCGCGATGGAGAGCGACGACAGGGCCGCATGGCGATACTACGAAGTGGCGTCACTCATCGACCCTGAAGCGCCCATGATTTGTGAAAAGCTCCTTCGCTCGCTCTACGCGGCGCAAGAGTGGCAGAAGTGCCTCGATCAGTCGCGACGACTGACTCGCGCCGTGAAGGACAAGCCCAGCGGCGTTGTTCCCGAAGCGTATGCGATGTACGAAGGTCGCTCGCTCGCGATGCTTGGCAGGTTCGCGGAGGCGCGCAATGCCTTCGCGGGACTCGTGCATCTCAATCCTGAGAGTCTCGAGGGTTGGATTGATCTCGGACAAGCGGCGTGGAATGCTGGCGACGATGTTCGCGCGGAAGCGGCGTCGCAGCGCATCATGGCGCTTGCGGAAGGAAGGTTCGAAGGCTATTGGCTGCGCGGTCTCGTCGCTGAAAAGCGTGGCGAAACCGCAGCGGCAGTGAACTGGTTCCGCAAGGCGGTGAGCTGTGCTCCGGAAAACCCCACCGCGCTCGTAAGCCTTGCGGTTGCGCTTCGTCGCGGCGGACTCGATGCGGAGAGCGCGCAATGGCTTGCTCGCGCGCTCAAGGCGGATCCATCGTTTGCGCCAGCGAAGCGCGCGTTTACTGCGATTGATCCGGCAGGGGAGACGCCAGAGTAGGCGACGAGAGGAGGAGTCCCGTGAAGAGGTGTTCGTCGGCAAAGTGTTCGATTGTCATTGCTAGCGCAGCGCTGGCTGCGGGGCTGCTCTCGACTTTGCTTTCGGTTTGGATGCTGACCCGTTCGTCTAACCTCACGCCGAGCGCTGCGCTCATTGACTGTGCGCCGCTCATTCTCTTCGGAATCTCTGGTCTGTGCGTTTTCATTGGAAGCCGCGCAACCGCGCGTGCTCGAGTGCACGCGCTTGAAGGCCAATTGGCAGAGGCGGTGCGCAATGCCGCCGCGCATGAGCGGTCCAGGAAGGCCACCGAAGTTGCTGCCAATCAGTTTCGGGCGATGCTCGAACAGCTTCCCGCGCCGGTGATTGCGGCCGATCGATCGGGCAGGGTGGCGATCATGAATGTCGCAGTGCAGAAGCTCATGCAGTTGGCTCCCGTCACGCACTTGGATGCATTGCCAAGCGCGTTGGGGGCGCTCTTCGAGGCCACGGCGGGATGCGAAGATGGGGTGCGACGATCGCGCGACATGAATCTCGCATTGAGCGAGGGAATGCTCAGCGTCCGTGCTGATTGCATCGCGATGGGCGACCTCGCCATCGGTGTGCTGATGGACTTGGCCGCAGAGCAAGATGCGGAACGGCGTATGGGAGATTTCGTCGCGAAGGCGAGTCATGAACTGCGCACGCCCCTGGCGTCGATCCGTGCGTACGCTGAGCTGCTCGAAGATGCGAGCGCGATCCCAGAGTCTGAACGACGACAACTTCTCGCGACAATGCTCACCGAGAGCGACCGGCTTTCGCGCATGGTCGATCAAATGCTCTCCATCAGTCGTATCGAGAGCGGCATCGCGCGCATTCAATCGGCGAAGGTCGATCTGTGCGCGCTGGCTGCGGAATCAGTGCTCGCAATGCGTGGGGAGGCGCAATCGAAGGAGATCGCGCTCGTCGTCAGTCCCTGCGCCGTGGTGGCCACCGCGGATGGAGACCGCGACATGCTGATGCAGGTGCTCCTGAACCTGCTCTCGAATGGAATCAAATACACGCCCTTTGGCGGCACGGTGACGATCTCGGTCGACACCGATCACCTCGCGCGGAGTGTTGTTGTGCAAGTCACCGACACCGGCCCTGGCATTCCGCCGGAAGCCATGGGAAGGCTCTTTGAGAAGTTCTACCGCATCGAGAGTTATCGCCGACTCGCGAAGGGGACAGGGCTGGGTCTGAACCTCTGCAGGTCGGTTATTGAGCAGATGCATGGCGGGCAAATCGGAGTCGACTCAACTCTCACAATGGGCTCACGCTTCTGGTTTTCTGTGCCGATGGAAAGGGTAGGTCGAATCGCGGCATAGGAATTTAGAGATGCAAGCAATGCGCACCATCCTTGTGGTTGATGACGAAGCAGCCATTGTGCATGTTGTCGCGCTGAAACTTCAGCAGTGCGGGTTTCGGGTCTTGACCGCGTGGAATGGAGCGGCGGCACTCGAACTTGCGCGCGCCACCGACATCGATCTCATCATCAGCGACTTTCAGATGCCGATGCTTGACGGCATGCAACTCGCGGCGGCGCTCCGTGAAAACGCACGAACAGCAACGATTCCCATCATCATCCTGACAGCGCGCGGTCATCTCCTCGGTGACGATTGGGAGAGCGCGCCCAATGTGCGACAGGTGGTTTCGAAGCCGTTCAGCCCACGCGAACTCGCGGTCTTGGTTGAGCGCGTCTTGCACGAGCCTGGCGGTCTAAACCAAGCGAAGGAAACGGCGTGATGCAGAGTGCCGAATTCCATCTCGGTGCAGACACGCGCGGCGCTTCTCTCGCGCACCGACTGCGGAGCGCCGGTGTGGTGTGGATTGAAGTGGACCAGACCGGCACCTCGCTCCGCTCCTACATCGACGATCCAAAAGACTGGCTCGTCCATCTCATCGTGCGGTCGAAGGTGATTCGCGTGGCGCTTCGCAAGGCCGCGGCTGCATG
The DNA here is from genome assembly GCA_005790565.1 of Planctomycetia bacterium. Lineage (GTDB taxonomy): Bacteria > Planctomycetota > Phycisphaerae > Phycisphaerales > SM1A02 > F1-140-MAGs142. The sequence continues at coordinate 4,108 of SXUJ01000084.1, read as the reverse complement.
GCAGTCGCAATCTGCGTCTCGCGGCGCGATCGGCACAAGCATTGAAGTGCTCGACGGCGTTGTGTTCATCCCCATGCACACGCAGGGGGTGGGCGCGAGCGCATTCGGCGTGGCGGTCCTCATTCTCGAGGAGGCCGTGCACTCAGGAACGCTGCGCGTGCTCTGTGAAGGAGCCGAACTGGACACGAAGTTCATCGCGGCGCGACTGGCGAGCGAGGGGCTCCCCGCTCGGCGCGAGGTTGGACGATTGTGCGCGTTCATTCGGGCCCTTGCAGCGTGCGATGCTGAGCGCGTAGGAGGCAATGCCTGCGGCGTGCAACTTTCGAGCGCATGGGAAGAGTTGCATCTCATGCACTCGCTCATCGGGAATCTTGAAACGCACCCAGATCCTCGCGGTGTCTTGTCGAAGGCTTGTGCAGAACTGGGCGCGACCTTGCAATCTGGTTGGTGCGGTGCTTCATTGAGCGGTGCGCGCGGCGGCGAAGGCTTTACTGTGGTGCAGGGGAGTGTCTCTCACGACGCGTTTCGCGCGTTGGTCGCGCGGCTCGGCAACTCGCAGGCGGGGATCTTTTTTACCGACGGTCGTTTGCATGCTTCGCCAGGGAGCATCGCGGCAGCCCCGATCCTCCAGCGCGGGCAGTGCATCGGATGGATTGCTGCCGGCGATCTCCATGGCAAGGGTGCGGAGATGTCGAGCATCGAGCTCAATCTCGTCGCAAGCGTTGCGGGGCATGCGGCCCTCTTCCTCGAGAACGCGCGACTATTCGCGGATCTTGATGACGCATTCGTTGGGACGCTTGGCGCACTCGTGAACGCGATTGACGCGAAGGACCCTTACACGCGCGGTCACTCGCAGCGCGTTGCGGCGGTTGCTCGCAGCTTGTCGATCAAGCATGGCATGAGTGCCGACGATGCTCGGCTTATGCATGTTGCGGGGTTGGTCCATGACATTGGAAAGATCGGGGTCTCCGAACTGATCCTGCGCAAGCCAGGCGCGTTGACTGCTGAGGAGCGCGCGGCGATCAACGAGCACCCAGAGATCGGTTACCGCATTCTGAAGGATGTTCCGCAACTTGCGGGAGTGCTTGGTGGTGTTCGTCATCACCATGAGAAGTGGGATGGCAGCGGATACGGACATGGACTCAAGGGAACCGACATCCCGCTCTTCGCGCGGTGCATCGCGCTTGCCGACACCTTCGATGCGATGTGTTCTTCTCGCACCTACCGCGCCGGCCGTCCGATCGAATCGACCCTCGAAGAGATGTCAAAGTGCGGTGGAACCCAGTTTGACCCAGTGCTCCTGCGCGAATTCTTGAAACTCGACTTTTCGAACTATCGAGCCATGCTCGCGGCGAACGGGCTCAGTGCTGTGCCCGCGGACGTGGCGCAAGCGTCATCACGGAGGGCGGCATGAAACTGTCCTTCGAAGAGCACGGCATGGTTGCGCTCGTCGTGGCGAGTGGTGATTGCACGGGCGACGCGAGCGACCGGCTGCGCCGCACGGTCGCCGATCGCTTCGCGGCAGGAGCGCGTTCCATTATCCTCGACCTCGCCTCGGTTGCGCTCTTGGATAGCCTTGCCATTGAAACGCTTCTCTGGGTCGGCGAGGAATCTGCGCGCAACGGTGGGGCGCTCCGCCTTGTCGCCCCACAAGAATCGGTGCTCACGATCCTTCGCTTGACGCGGACCGCAGATCGCTTCGAGTCGAGTGGAACGGTGGAACTTGCAGCGAGGAGTCTCCGATGATGAATCCTCGACCGAGCACCACGCACGCACTGTCCTCGTTGCCATCATCCGCGCCGCGCGCAATGCAACGAACCATGCTCGGCGAAATGCTGGTTGCGAAGGGCGCGTTGACAGACGCGCAACTCGTCGAAGCGCTCGCGCAGCAGCAGAAGGACGGGCACCAACGACTACTTGGGGAAACTCTGGTGCAGTTGGGCTTCTGCGACGAGCACCAGGTAATGGAAGCGGTTGCCGACGGGTACGGGATTCCGTTTGCTCGCGACATCGCGCGGATCGCTGATCCAAAGTGCATCGAACTCCTCCCGCGCGAGTTTCTCTCCGAGCACGCGGTGTTGCCACTCTTTTGTGTCCGCGGTGTTGTGACGGTCGCCGTTGGTGAGCCTGCGAATCTCTACCTCTTCGAGGAAATCGCGCGCCGCACTGGGAAGCAAGTCCAGACCGTAGCGACAACCGTGGCAGAAATCCGCGCTGCGCTTGAGTCGTACCTTCCTGCAGCCAATGTGTTCGTCATTGATGACACCTATGGGGAAGTGGATGAAGGGACGTTTAGCGTCGTCGAGCGAGACCTCGCTGAGATTGCCGACCTCCGCGAAGTCTCCGGCCACTCTCCAGTGGTGAAGTTGGTGAACTGGCTACTCTGGACCGCGGTGCATGAAGGTGCTTCGGACATTCACATCGAGCCTGGGGATCGCAAGCTTCGCATTCGACTTCGTGTCGACGGAGCGCTCTTCGAGAAGATGCAGCCACCGTGGCAGATGGCCGCCGCGCTGACAAGTCGCGTGAAGATCATGGCCGGCCTTGACATCTCGGAGCGACGGTTGCCGCAAGACGGCGATATCCATGTGATGATGGAAGGGCGACCGGTCGACTTGCGCGTCTCCACGATGCCGGGTCGTCATGGGGAGAAGACCGTCATTCGCGTCATCGATAGTCGGCAGTCCATTGTGCCGCTCGAGCGACTCGGCATGGATGAGTCGACTCTCGCCAGGTGGATCGACATCGTGCGCCGACCAAACGGCATTGCGCTCGTCACCGGACCGACAGGGAGTGGAAAGTCCACAACGCTCTACAGCGCGCTTGCCATGCTCAACGCACAGGACACCAACATTTCGACGGTGGAAGATCCGATTGAAGCGACGCTGTCGGGCATCAATCAGTTTCAGGTCAACGAGAAGGCGGGATTCGGATTCTCCACGGCACTTCGTTCGCTGCTTCGCCAAGACCCCGACACGATCATGGTGGGTGAAATCCGCGATGAGGCGACGGCGTCGGTTGCCGTCCAAGCCGCGTTGACTGGCCACCTCGTCTTGAGCACGCTTCACACCAACGACGCAACCGCGGCCGTCACGCGACTCGTCAACATCGGGGTTGAACCGTATCTCGTCGCCGCCACCGTGCGCGGGGTGCTGGCGCAACGACTCGTGCGAAAAATCTGCGCACACTGCCGCGTGCGCATTGAACCGGATGCCGTCATGCGCGCCGCGCTTCCGCCTTCAACCGAGCTGGAGTCCTACAGCAAGGGAATGGGCTGCCCGCGATGCCGTTCGACAGGATTCGCTGGACGGATGGGCGTCTTCGAGATCATGAGCCCGAACGATGCGTTCAATGCATTGGTTGCGCGGGGCGCGAGCTTGCAAGAACTTCATACCTATCTCGCCGGGCAGGGTCATCGAACACTCCGCGATGACGCGATGCGAAAGGTCCGCGAGGGACTGACGACCGTGGAAGAGGCGATCGCGGTGACTGCGCACTGAGTGCTTCCGATGCAACTCGACGCCAATGCAACTTTTGTTTTTCGAGCGATCGACGCGCAGGGGCGCGAATCGAGTGGCACGCTTTCGGCACCGAGCGCGGCGGAAGTCGCGTTCCGCTTGCGGCGCGAAGGAAAGACGGTCCTTGAGATCGCACGAGACGCGCTTGCCCGAGGCGTGTCTGCGTCCGAATCCGATGGGTCAGCGCGCACTTCGCTCCTTCAATCGAATCGCGTGCGTCGAAGTGACCCGATCGACTTGTGTCGACAGGTTGGCGTGATGGTTGAAACTGGTGTCGGCATCGTGGAGGCACTCGACGCGTTTGCGAGTGAGGGCGCACGACCAGAGTTCAAAGACACGGTCGAGTCAATTCGGCTCGAAGTTTCGTCTGGCGTTCCTTTGTCGCAGGCATTCGCTAAGCGCCCTCGAGCATTTCCGCCTGCGGTTGCAGCACTCACCCGCGCTGCAGAGGCCACAGGGCAGCTCGGCGAGATGCTCGCGCGCGCCGCGGAGCATCTCGCGAGGATCGAGAAGATTCGACGCCAAGTGCGAGCGGCCGCAACCTACCCGGCGTTCATGCTTGGGACCGGTCTCTTGATCGTGAGTCTCTT
>SXUJ01000083.1 GCA_005790565.1 Planctomycetia bacterium | reverse complement strand
GGAGGTGTCGCTGCTTGCGGCGCTCGGATCGCTCGCGCACCATTGCTTTGGGTGTGCAATGAAAGATGATGTTGCAACGACCGACGAGAAGTTCCTTGCCGGGTCGGTGGAGTTGCTGGTAGATCTCCATCACCAGTGCAACATTGAACTCGCCGCCGATCGACAGTTTTTGGTGCAGGTCTTCACCATCCACGACTCGGTAGATGGCAGGACCGAGGCAAGGACGGACAAACTTGTAGTTCATCTCCTTACAGACAACCGTGTACTCACCGCCACACTCCGCGAAGACATACGAGCCTCCCGCGACCTCACTGTTTCCGAGGAGCGCCGCGCCTGCCATCGCGTTATACCAATTGCGATTGAAGCGGCGGAAGGGAAGAACTGCGGAGAATCGGGCCTTCGGGCAACTCTTGCTCTCGCGGTCGCCACGGAAAACGCCGCGCAGTGATATCCCAGAGCGAAACGCGTACGGCAACCAGATCAGCGAACAGACGCGGTGCCAAAAGCGATTTCTATTGGAGAGTTTCGAGAGCGCTGCTTCAAGGCGGTCGTACCAACCCAACCGCTTGGGCGCCGAGTTGGCGCGCCCAGGGGCGAGAGGCGTTGAAATGCGTAGGTCGGCGCTGCTCACAGGTTGCGGATAGTAGGGGAGTTCGAACGCGGATTGCTCCCAGCGCGAAGATTGTGTTCTTCGGACTCCGGCGCGATTGGCGAGGAAGGAATCCGAGCTTCTGGGTCCGCGAGAGACTCATCCGACCCAAGGGGGCCGTTTCGCAGGCTGAACACCCACTTCGCCCGTTTCGCCACTCGTCCATCGCGCCCACTCAATCTCCTCGGCGAGACCGCCGATTGCGCCCTTGACTGAACGAAATGGCATTGGAAGCGGCTCAGAGTGCGGTTCGCGAGGGATCGGATCCATCACGGATCGCGCGCATGAAGCAACCGTTTAGGCAATCCGCCCGACGGCTCTGACGACCCGCATCGCCTTCGCGATATCCGCTTCGCGTGATTCGCCCGCCTCGCGTTCAATCACGAACCGCGCGTCGGGCACGACTTCCTCTGCAACGCGGAAAAATTCTTGCCAATCCACCGCACCTTCGCTCGCGGGCACTTCGGAGCCCCAAGTTCCCACGATGGCGGATGGTAGGGCATCTTTGATGTGGATCTGTCGGACGCGCGGCGCGAGTGCGCCCAGAGCCGCGACTGGATCTCCCATGCCATAGAGAATCATGTTTGCGGGATCGAAGTTCACGCCGACTGACGTGCGATCGAGTTCGCGCAGTGCGACTCCTAGAGTCTCCGCAGTCTCTTGACCGGTTTCGAGCGCGATGGACGCGCCATGCGCGGCGAAGAGATCCGCAAGCACGCGAAGTCGGTCGAGGATCGTTTCTCGTGAGCGATCGCCTGCATCATGCGGAATGAAACCCGCGTGAAAGGTCACAAGTGTGATTCGTTCGGCTTCCGCGAGTTGTGCGATTTCTCCCGCGCGCGCGAGCGTGGCGGGCCATGTCGCGTCGGGGCGAACGCCGCCGGTGGCCTTGATCGATTCGAGTGAGGTGTAGTCCTCTCCGACGGTTTCGAGCATGCCGCTCGCGATGGTGATTCCTGCGTCGCGTAGTCGTTGGCAACCACTGCCCCAGCGTTCTCGCCAGTCATCCTCGTGCGGCTCGACAAGTGGTGTCAGCGCGAGTTGCACCGCCGTCGCGTTGACTCGGCGCAGTGCCGCAATAAGTTCGTCGATCGATTGTGGCCGAAGGCTCCATGAACAAACTCCGAGGGTGGGACGAGGCATCCCACAACAGTACTCCTCCTGCTACCTTGGATGCAATGCCGACCTATCTCTACGCCGTTGTCACTCCGGATGGGAGCCTCGGCGATCACTTCGAAGTTGTGCAGCGCATGAGTGAACCTGCGCTCGAAACACATCCGGAGTCCGGGCTTCCCGTGCGGCGAGTTCCAGTGCTTCCGAACATTGGCGGACCGTATTCCGAGGGCGGCGAGAAGCGCAAGTTGTCTGATGCGAATCTCGGTCGACTCGGATTCACGAAGTATCAGAAGACATCCACGGGTGAGTATGAGAAGCGCGCGGGCGATGGACCGAGCACGATTTCTGCGGGTTCCTAGCGGGAGGGCATGATTGTGTCAAAGGGTAGTGCGCCGAAGGATGGGCCTCTCGCAAACGAAGCCGCGCGTATCGCGGTACTTCGCGAGTTGCTTCATCGCGCGAATCGCGCCTACTACGCCGACGCGGCGCCCTTCATGAGTGATGGCGAGTTTGACGCGCTGCTTGAAGAACTCGTCGCGCTCGAACGAGGGAATCCCGAGCTGTACGATCCGCACAGCCCCACCCAACGGGTCGGCGGCGAGGCGGCGGGGGGTTTCGAGTCTGCCATGCATCGCGTGCCGATGCGATCGATCGATAACACCTACTCCCTCGCTGATTTCCGAACATGGCATGCGCGATGCGCGGAGAGTCTCGGGAGGGCGGATTTCGCATTGTTTGGCGATCCCAAGATCGATGGTGTCGCACTTTCACTTCGCTACGAGCACGGCGTTCTCGTGGAAGCGCTCACCCGAGGTGATGGCGAGAAGGGCGACATCGTCACGACGAATGTGCGCGCGATTCGCGCGATTCCCTTGCGACTTGACAGTTCGGGGCATAGGGCGCCCCCACTCCTTGAAGTCCGCGGCGAAGTGTACTTACCGACAGCGGTGTTTGAGAGTCTCAACGAGCAACGCGAGCGCGACGGCGAAGAGCTCTTTCAGAACGCGCGCAATGCGACCGCGGGGACGCTGAAAAACAAGGACCCGAAGATCGTCGCATCACGACGGCTTTCATTCTCCGCGCACGGTCGCGGCGAGTGTGAGGGAATCGAGGTGTCGTCGCACTCGGAGTACTTGCAAGCACTTCGCGCGTTGGGCATTCCGGTTTCGCGCTTTGGTCGTACCTTCGCGACCGCGGACGAAGCCGCGTGTGCAATCGAAGCCTTTGCAAAGGCTCGCACGGACCTCGCGTTCGGCGTGGATGGCATGGTTGTACGCGTCGACGCGTTTGAACTTCAGACGAAACTCGGCTCGACTGCGAAGTGTCCGCGTTGGGCCATCGCCTACAAGTATCCCGCAGAGCAAGCGCAGACGACGCTGCTTGAAGTTGTGTGGCAGGTGGGCAAGGGCGGGACGATTACGCCGCGCGCCACGATGCGGCCCGTGCGAGTGGCGGGTTCGACAGTGCAGCACGCAACGCTCCACAACATCGAGGAGATTCGGCGTCGCGATCTTCGCATCGGGGACACGGTGCTCGTGGAGAAGGCGGGCGAAGTCATTCCGCAAGTCATTGGCGTGGTGCTCGCGGCGCGCACGGGGACGGAGCAAGCGATTGACGCGCCGACGCACTGTCCCGATTGTTCGAGCGAAGTGGAGCAAGAGGGGCCGAAGATTTTCTGCACCAATAGTGCTTGCCCGGCGCAGTTTCGCGAGAAGGTGAAGTGGTTTGTGGGTCGCGATCAGATGGATGTCGATGGACTCGGCGGCGAAATCACCGACCGGTTGGTCGAGAGCGGACTGATCAGGTCGTTTGCGGACATCTTTCAACTCGATGCGATGGCCGTTGCGCGCGCGCTCACTTCGGCGCGCGCCGCTGATGGCGCGCTCAAACGAGGCGACGACGCGCAGGAGAAGATCGACAAGGCGCTTGCGAAGTTAGAAAGGGACGGACCTGGCGCGCAGGCAATGGGCATCATTGCGGCTGCGGAAGCGTCGAAATCGCGCGGACTCGGAAGAGTGCTCGCCGGACTCGGTATCCGTCATGTTGGGGCGAGCGCCGCCAAGACCCTCGCGAAGCGCTTCAAGGATGCCGCGGCATTGCTTTCGGCAAGCGAAGCCGATCTCGTCGCACTTGACGATTTCGGCGAGATCACGGCAGCGAGTGTCTCCCATTGGCTGCACTCGGAAGTCGCGCGCGAAATCTTTGCGGGCCTCGCGATGGCCGGCGTTGATCTCGCAAGCAAGGACACCTCGACGCTCGCCACCGTCGACAACCCCTTCCACGGGAAGACGATCGTGATTACCGGCACGCTCGCGAGCTTCTCCCGCTCCGCGCTTACCGAGCAACTCGAAGGGTTGGGAGCGAAGATCGCTGGGAGCGTCTCCAAGAAGACGCACCTCGTGATCGCGGGCACCGAAGCAGGATCCAAGTTGGAAAGGGCCATTGAACTTGGCGTCGACGTCTGGGATGAAGCGCGTTTGCAGCAGGCGCTTGCGAGCATCGGGTAATGACGACCCGCACAAGCTACGATCCGACTTCCCGCCACTCGTTGGAGTCTTTCATTGGGTCAATTTCTCCTCGGACTTCGAAGCCTCTTCTTGCGACTCGCGATATTCGTGCTGTTCGCCGCCATCCTCGTCTGGTTTCTCGGTGGCAACCTCACTGCTGAGCCGGTGATCGTGAGGCACGGGAGTGTGCCGTGCGCCACCGGGTACGCCCGCGTGGTGCAGGTGATTCCGCCCCTCGAGACGTTGCCGAGCGAGCGAGAGATATGGCGGGTCGAAGTCTCTCCGAATGGAGAGGATGATTGGCGCACGATGCCCAGCGAGCGAATACTCGTCCGCGCGACCGATCTCACGCGGGCGCCGGATGGCATGTTGTACTTTGCCGGCGCATCGAGCGGCCTGAAGGAATGGACGATCTTTGCTCTCGATTGCGCGACGGGTGCGTTGAGCGTGCGTTCGAGTGGCTACGCCGCTTCTCTCGAGGTCGAGCGTCAGCTTGCGCGCCTCGGAAGGGGATTGCCCGTTCAGTCAGCGGAAGTGTCCGCCCAAGCGCAGGACGCGGTGCTTCGCGCGGGGGACTGATGCGTTCGATAGGGAGTAGGCATGCTCAACATTGAATTCAAGGCGGAACTTCGTGAACGAGCACTCGCGCGGGGGATTTTGCAGACGCTTGGCGCGGCGTTTCAAGGGAAGTTCGAGCAGACGGATGTCTTCGTGCGGGTGCCTGAGGGACGATTGAAGCGACGCGAGCATCCAGGCGAACCAACCGTCTGGATTTGGTATCAGCGCAGCGATGCGGTTGGCGTTCGCGAGAGTCATTGGACGAGTCTGGATGAGCAGCAAGTGGAGACGAGATTTGCGGGGCTCGATCGCACGCCCTGGAAGCGGGTGGTGAAGCGGCGCGAACTATGGACGCTTGAGAATGTCCGCATCCATCTCGATGAACTGCTTGGTATTGGGAGTTTTTTGGAGTTCGAGGGCGTGGTGGCGCAGGGCGCCGATCCGGCAGAGACGCGCATGAAGGTGGAACACCTCGTCGCAGAGTTCCGTCCGCTTCTTGGCGAGCCGATTGCGTCAAGTTATGAATCGCTCGTCGAGCCTCTCGTCGACGGCTGACTGCACTAGGAGAGAGTGAGGTTGCCGGTGAGGAGCAGCGCGCCGAGGATCCCAGCAACCCCAATGCGCCAGAGTCCGAACACTTCAAGCCCGCCGCGCGATAACAGCGACACGAGCCAACGCACTGCGAGCATTGCGGAAATCATGGCGACCGCAACGCCGACGAGCACTGGCGCGACTCCCCCGATTGACTCGGTGAACGCGCCCACACTGCCCGCTTTCTCCGAAGCAGTGAAGAGCTTGTAGAGGCAGGCCGCGCCGAGGGTTGGCAGTCCGAGGAGAAAACTGAACTCGGCGCTGCGCTTGGGAGAGAGACCGAAGAGGAGCCCTCCGAGAATGGCCATGAGCGAACGACTCGTGCCTGGCACCATCGCGATGCACTGGAAGAGACCGATGCACAAAGCCGCACGATAGGAAAGTTGCGCGAAGTCCTCGCTCTCCTGCGCCTCGCGAGTGACGAGTGATCGCATCCACTTCCCTAGCAGCAGTAAGAGCACGCCGCCGCCGCCGAGCATGATGAGCACGGGCACGGGATGAAAGAGCTTCTCTTCGATCGCGTCGTCGAACAGTTTTCCAAAGATCGCCGCGGGCAGGAATGCAACAACGAGTTTGCCGAAGAGGTGAAGCCCCGCACGATCGCGAAGGGCGAGTCCGCGCAGCATTTGCGCAACCCGCGCGCGATAGAGCAGGATGACCGCGAGGATCGCGCCGCCTTGGATGATGATGTTGAAGGCGTCGACGGACGCGAGCGTCGACGGCTCGCGTCGGAGGCCGAGCAGTTCGGTTGCGAGGATGAGGTGTCCGGTTGAACTGACCGGCAGATACTCGGTGATGCCTTCGACGAGGCCGAGAACGATCGCATCGAGCGTGGTCACGACGCGGTGCCCTCTTGCGTGAGCCAAGGCATGAGGGCACGGACACGCGCGCTTGCTTCTTCAATCGGATGGGCGTGCGCAGCGGCACGCCACGCCGTGAAATCTGGATGCCCCGCATCGTGATCACGCATGAATCGCGATGCGAAGGTGCCGGATTGCACGTCGCGAAGAAGCGTCTCCAGCTTTGACTTGAGTTCGGCATCGACCAGTGCCGTCGCGGCGACGAACGCGCCGAACTCCGCGGTATCGGAGATCGCCCGGCGCATGCCACTTGGACCTCTCGCGTAAAGGAGATCGGCGACTTGTTTGAGTTCGTGGCAACACTCGATGTACGCAACCTCGGGCGAGTATCCGGACTTCACCGCGATTTCAAACGCCGCTTGGACGAGGCCGAGCATGCCTCCGCAGAGAACGGCTTGCTCGCCGAAGAGATCGCTCTCGGCCTCGGCTGCGAAGGTCGCCTCAAGGAGCCCACTTCGAGCGCAACCAATGCCGGCGCCCCATGCCACGGCAAACTCTCGGGCGGTCCGTGCATTGTTTTCCCGGTGCACGGCGAGCAACGCCGGAATGCCCTGCCCCGCCACAAAGCGCGCTCGGACGGTTGCGCCGGGGCCTTTGGGTGCAAGAAGGACGACTCCGAGGTCGAGTGAGTCGGGTGGTTGAATGAAGCCGAATCGGATGGCAAAACCGTGAACGAAACCGACAACCGTTCCCGCGCGTAGCGACGGTTCGATCCATCGAACCCACGCCGCCGCCTGGGACTGATCGGGAATCGCAATGATCGCAAGTTCAGCACGCGCACTCGCTTGAGCAAAGTCCATCGCGTGAAATCCATCGGACTGCGCATGCGCGCGTGCAAGTCCGCCATGCTCTTTCGGCCGACCGCCAACGATGACTTCGAGCCCAGAATCGCGGAGGTTCATCGCGTGCGCGCGGCCCTGATTGCCATAGCCGAGCACCGCGATGCACTTCCCGCGAAGTGGCGCAATCATTGCGTCGACTGTCAGTGCCTCGCTTTCGCGGATGATGTTCGCAGAGGAGGATGAGGACAGAGCACACATGGCGCGAACGATACTCCGTGCATGGGGGATGCATGGGATGAGCCCGCAGGCATGTTCCGAGAAAAGTTTCGCGCAACTGGTGCAAACACCGATCTTAGATTCGATTCGTGTTAGCCTAACGATGCGCCGCGTGGAGTAAGCGCGCATCACGAAGGGATTCGAGATGCACAAAGGTAGGAGCAGACAAACATTGCTTCGATTGCTCGCCGAGCGAGAAGTTGATCGACGACACTCCGTCCGATTTCAGGTTGAGCCCGCGTATTCCTCCGTTCGAGTGAGAGAAATCGGTGCGCTCATGACTCCGCGAGACGGTCATGTCTATGACCTCAGTATGCGTGGCATGCGTTTCGAACTTGATGACGATGCATTTCCGTGCGGGACTGAACTCGAAATCGAGATTCGACTTCCAGGACTCTGCGGTGCGATTCACCTGAAGGCGCGCGTGGTTCGCGCCGCGAGCGACGAACGGGCGTACGGGCCATGCTCTGTTGCCGTGGAGTTCGGGCGAGACGCGCGCGGAGCGATCGCCCGCAAATCACTCTTGCGTTTGTTCGCGCAGCGCTGGCTTCAACTCGCCGCGTGATTTTCGTTCCCTTGATTTTCTTTCCACTGCGAAAACGCCGCGAGGCATGCATGCGCTGTCGCATGGGGTGACGCATGCTCCGAAATCGTGCGATCGGCGAGTGAGCGATAGAGCCCAGTGCGTTGCAAAGCGACGATTTCCACTTCGTCGACAATTCCTGCGCCGGTCAAACTCGGGCGATCGCCAGCGGATTGCCGCAGTCTTTCGCGCATCGTGGCCACTGGTGGATCAAGGAGGAGCACGCAAACGCGCGTTCGCGCGCGAAGGGAGCGAAGCGTTTCTCTCGCGCGCTCTTGCATGAGCGTCCCGCCACCGAGGGCGAGGACGAGCCCTCGCGAACGCGAGGCGTCTTGCAGGGTGCGATCGAAGGCATCGCATTCCGCGTTCCGGAATGCGCCCTCGCCGCGCGCTACGAAGAGTTCGGCAATCGACAACTTCGCCGACGCGTGTTGGAGCAGCGCAGCGGTCTGATGGTCGAGGTCGACGAAGGGAAGCGCGAGTTGCGTCGCGAGAAGGGGGCCAATCGTGCTCTTGCCGCTCGCGCGCAACCCAGCAAGCAACAGGAGCGAAGGCGCCATGTCTTCTCCGGCGGCTGCGCTAGGCTTGGTGCGTGACATGGTCAGCGCAGGGTAGAGTCACTCAGCGCAGCGTGAGTCGTCGACCCGTGGCGCGCTTGCTATTGATGATCTTGCGACCTTTGCGGGTGGACATGCGCGCGCGGAAACCGACGCTGCGCACTTTCTTGATTCGACTGATTCGGTGCGGGTAATGCATGGAGGAGCCTTCAGAGTGGGTCGAGGAGGCTATCCGAAGTTGAAGCCAAAGGCAATGCGTCGCCGCCTGAAGTCACGGAATCGTCAGCTTGGCTCTCGGACGCACAAAGCGGGTGTTTTCGGGGGAGCCTTGGCCCACGCGACGCCGATACAGTCTGTATTCGAGCATTTGATGCAGGTCCTCCACCTGCCGCGGCGTCGCGGCAATTGGAGCTCCCGCCGCAAATGCAGCGCGCCAGACGCGATGCTGGTCAACCGGAGTTTCCTGCGTTGGCATTCCCGTGAATGCCGCCGCGGGCGCAAACATGGATTCAATTCACCCATTGGGGCCAGCAGACCCGAGTGTTGTCGAGGAAGCCCTTGGCTATACCTTTAAGGATCGCTCACTGCTCGATCAAGCATTGATCCACGCATCGCTCGCCCCGACGCGGCTTGAGAGCAGCGAACGGCTTGAGTTCTTCGGAGACGCGATTCTCGGCATGATCATTTGCGAGCGCCTTTTCCTCGCGTACCCTGATGCACTCGAGGGGGACTTGACGAAGGCGAAGTCGAACATTGTCTCACGAAAGGTGTGCGCGGATGTGGCGCGGGACCTCGGTTTCGATCGCGCGATTTCACTTGGCAAAGGAATGGGGTCGCGAGGCCAACTCCCGCAATCACTCCTTGCCGCAGTGTTCGAATCCGTCGTTGGTGCGCTCTATCTTGATGCGGGGCTCGACACAACGCGCAAGTTTGTGCTCGCGGTGATGAACGCGCGCATTGCTCGCGCGCATCGACAGGGGCATCAAGAGAACTTCAAGAGTGTCTTGCAGCAGACCATGCAGCGAGCAGGAGTTTCCGCTCCCGAGTATGTCATCGTCGACGAGGAAGGCCCTGCTCATTTGAAGAGCTTTCACATCTGTGCACTCGTCGGGGGGCGCCAGTTTCCCACCCGAGTCGGCGCGAGTAAAAAGGAGGCCGAGCAGCTCGCGGCACTCGCGGCGCTCGTGGAACTTGGATTCGCGATGATTGATGCGAAGACGGGCGAGGCGGACTTGACCGACGACGCCGTACGGTGAACTCGCGCGATGAACCCTAGCTCAGGAGGAGCCAGCCAATAAGCACTGCGTCCACGGCAATCGCGATCACGATCGCGACCGTGATGAAGGACGCGAATGGTTCGGCCGTAGGCTTCTGCGGCATCGGAATCATCGCCAGCGTGGGAGCGCACAACGCAAGGGGCTCGCCTCGGCGCGCGCGATCCTGTACCACGGCAACGATGAGGTTCGCGTCAAAGGCTCGAATTCCGAGTCGCTGCGCGAGCGCCATCAAGCCAAGTCGTCGTTCATACGGCAACACGGTCCCCGCGAGCACGCGTGCAGTTTCCTTCGCCAGAATCCACCGGGGGTCGGTACTCCCGAGGACGGGATTGGAGGAGGATTCGAAGAACTGTCTAGGTTCAGGATTCTTGGACAGAATCGTCTCGGCGGCCGCGACTCGCAGTCGCTGTCGCATGCGATCAGCCTGCGCTCGAGTGGCGCTGACGGAGTGATCTTCAGGCGATCGAACAACGCTCCGCCTCGCGACGCGAGTCGGCTCCGAGTGCATTGCTCGGAGCGCACTTTTATCTTGCGATGGATGCTCATTCGGCTGCATCGGCGTGCGGCTTCCCACTCGAGTCTGCGTTGGAGCAGCCTCAGTCCGAGTCTACGCCGTTTGACGAGAATGCCACTCCAAACTTGGCTTTTTTTGTACTTCGAGAGGCGCACGACAGCGCAATGCGCAAAGTCGGCATAAACCGCGCGGCCTCACTCGGCGCCGTGGCGGAGGATGCGCCCGTCGACCAAGTACACCGTGTCGCCGGCAATCTGCGTAATCACATCCGCCATCCGCTCAAATCGTTGGCCGATGGCGAGGAGGTCGATCGCGGCCGCCGTGGCCGCGACATCCTGTGTGATCCACTCTCGGCTCCAGAGCATGACCTCGCGGTTGAGCGCATCGACATAGTTGTCGCTGCGCCTGATTTCCAGGCAGAGCTTGCTGTCCTCATTGGAGAGTGCCACGAGGACGTCGCGCAACATCGTGCGCGTGGCCTCCGCCATGTCAAGAAGCGCGTGCGGGAATCGATAGGAGCCAGACTCGACGAGTTTCGTGATCCGTTTGCACGATCCCTTCGCCATGTCAGCGATCCGTTCAAGTTCATTCGAAATGCGGATGGATGAAAGGATGAGCCGAAGATCGCTCGCGACAGGGGAGCCGAGGGCAAGCAGGCGCATGCACTCGTCCTCGACTTCCGCCTGCATCTGATCGATTTCGATGTCTGACTCGCGCACCTGTCGCGCGAGCTCAACATCCCCGTCTCGAATGACTTGGACG
>SXUJ01000082.1 GCA_005790565.1 Planctomycetia bacterium | reverse complement strand
GCCGACGGAGGATCGCCGCGGAAAGCGATCCTCGCAAGGCGACAAGCAATCGGCAGCGCGTGATGCAAATCACGCGCTGCCGATTCTCATTTACGGCGCGTCATGCACCGTTCGCAAGACGAACGCTGATTTCAGCCGAGAAGATCCCCGTTGGGTCGCCGCGCTCAAGGAGCGTCTTCTCCATGGTCGCAATCTTGCGAAGCGCGATGCCATCGAAGAGCGTCGCACTCCCCATGACAACGCGAACCGGTTGATCGAGATCGAGCATCGTGTCATCGAGCCGAATGACCAACTCCTCAATGCCACTTGCTTCCTCAATCGTGATGACTTGCGCGCTCCGGCTCACAACGACGCGCTGCCCACCCTTCGGTTCCGTGACCGCGAGCCAGTAGAACCGGCGCTCAGTGACATCGTCCTGCAACCAAACGACCTTCGTAGGACGTAGATCCCGAGTGAACTTTGCCATCCACGGGACAGCAACCGCGTCCTCCCGATCCATCCAGTGCCCCTTGCCTTCATGAATCACGACCTCGTGCGGGTATCCACCGACATCCTTCGCCGCATACTCATCAAGCATCGTTGCCCACAGCCGGCCGATCTCATTACGCTTGAATGCCGCATCATTGCCGCCCATATGCAGGGTGAAGGGAAGGTTGCGCAGTCCATCCGGCTTCGTCTCGTTCGGATGCCCCGCCATCATCGCGACCGCCGCGAAGCGGTCGGCCATGCGCGGTGCAAGTTGAAAGACCCCGTCACCGCCCGCGCTGTATCCCATGAGATAGACCCTGTTCGGGTCGACATCTTCGAACAGGATCATGTCGCGAATCAGTTGATCAAAGAGCGGGTCGATGTGCCCTTCATGCCAGAGGTTCCACGAGTTTGTCGGTGCGCGCGGCGCGACGTACACGCCCTCCGCGGGGCGATACAGCCTTTTCTGGTTCTCCCACTGTTGGTCGTTCACTTCTTTCGGGGCGCCACCGCCTCCATGCATGGAGATGAACAAACTCCGCCCTGACGCGGGTTTGTCGCCGTACACGGCAAACCAGAATGGCATATTCACCGCCTCATGCTTGAGCACGCGCGATTGAAACTCCGCTTCGTACCTTGCGCGCGACTGAGCGTTGAACGAATCGATGAGCGCTCTCGTCGCGCTCATCGCCTCCGCCTTGGTCAAACCCCTCTCGATTGCGCGCTCCACAAACAGCGTGAGCGTTGATCCATCCGAAGGAGCAGTGGAAGGTGGGGCCTGATCATCGTTCGATACCGCAAACACGATCGATCCGTCTTGTGGCACACGAAGCTCAAGGTGGTCGTTGAGATCACAACGCTCGTCTCGCGATTGACCGCGCGCGAGTTCGGCGCCGCTCGAATCACGGCAGAGCACTGTGCGCTCCACGCGAGCGTTCGACTCTCGATCTCGCACAACGACGCGCACAAGGCGCTGTCCTTCGAGGAGAGGAGACGCAACGCTCTTGTATCGACTCGTCACATCAATGGCGTGTGCCTCAGGCGCGTCCTCTGTGAATCGCATGGGAAACTCAACTCCCGTGTCACGCCATGTCACAGCGTAAATCCCGTGTTCTGGATTCGTGTTGTCCTGAGCGGCTGCGCGGGCGGAGAACCAGCCCTCGTCGAGCTTCTCTCCACTCGGCTCTGCGGCGCCGGTGAAGTGCCACGCAGCGCCGTCCCAAATCTCCACCCATGAGTGGTTTCCACTCGCATCCATCCACATCGGCACGCCCACAAATCGAGCAGGAATCCCGACGCTTCGGCACGCATCGATCAGCAGGATCGAGAGTCCACTGCAGGAGGCGAGACCGCTCTCCATCGACTCGCTCGGCGACTGATCTGCGCGCTTGCGCTTGACTGAGTACTTCACGTTCGTCTCGGCGAACAGCTTCTGATTCAGGGCAACGGCAGCGGCGTAAGGCGACTCCAGACCTTCGATCATCGGCATGCACTTCGCACGGAGTGGCGCCATCCACAATTCACGCTTCTCCGATATCGATGCGTATGGCAAAATCGCTTCGCGAAACATCGCCTCGTCGACGAGCGCATGCCACGGCGCTTGTTCCCATGCCTTGGTCGCTGCATCCACATGCGCCAGCAAGAACGATGCGTCAAGCGTTTGGCGATCTTCGCGTGGCATGTGCTCAATGAGCCACTCCATACTCGCACGTTGCGTGCTTGGTACTTCGGCGAGTGCGCGCTCCAGCTGGATGCGATCGGAATCTCCAACTCCGATGCTTGGCGGCCCCAACGCCCACACCCGAGTGCAGATTGCAAGTGTCAGGAGCCACGCGATTGCCCGTCGAATAGACATCCGCGCAGTGTACTCACCGAACTTACAAACTCGGCTGCCTCAGAATGTGATGCTCACTTCATCAAGGATGACAACAATCCATGTGAAAAAGAGCAAGAGATGAATGAAGCCATGGACCACATTCACCCGTCCGCGCGTGAGATTGAATGAGGCGAGAAAGAGCGTCGCGACGAGAAGTACGATGTAGGGAGACTCAAGACCGAACTCCGGATTCTGACCGCTGACTCGGCGCACAACCATCACGGCAGGGAATGTGAGTCCGATCGTCGCAAGGGCACTCCCGAGCAGCACATTGATCGAACGCTGCATGTCCTGCTTTCGCGCGGCGCTGACCGCGGCGAGCGCTTCAGGCGCAAGAATCAGCGCCGCAATAAAGACGCCGCCCATCGGGGCAGGAAGCATCGCAGTCGCAAGTAGCCCGTGGATACTCGGCGCAAGACCTTCCGCGAGCAGCACCACGGCGATCAGCGAGAAGACGAGAAGCGTGACGGAGCGGCCGACCCCAGTGCGCGCATCGGCCGCGCTCGGCAGAGGAGACGAATCAGACTCCGCCTCTCGGAACTCGAAGAACTCACGATGCCTTGAAGATTGCATCCACAAAAACGCGATGTAGATACCGAGTCCAGCGACGGACACGAACCACTCCATCGGGTCACTCATCCATCCGCCTGGCTCTGATCGCGTGAATCTCGGGAGGATGAGCGTGAGTGTCGCGAGCACGACAATCATG
Source organism: Planctomycetia bacterium (assembly GCA_005790565.1). Lineage (GTDB taxonomy): Bacteria > Planctomycetota > Phycisphaerae > Phycisphaerales > SM1A02 > F1-140-MAGs142. Next base: position 12,643 of record SXUJ01000082.1, on the reverse strand, counting down.
GACAAGTAGTTGCCGGCCGACTGCAGATTGAACTTGGCTTCGGTTCGTTTCCACGCGCCAACGAGAATGACGATGCCGACGAGGAGATTGAGGATGATCATCAACACCGCGAACATCGCGTCACGCGCAACCGTTGCTTCTCCCTTTGCCCCGAGCATCAGTGCGCAAACCGCCGCGACTTCGATCGTAATCGCCGAAAGCGTAAGAATGACCGTCCCGATCGGTTCGCCGAAGTGGTGTGCCAACGACTCCGCGTGCATCATCGCACGAAACGAGGATGCCAAGATGCACGCCACAAGGAAGAAGAACCAGAGACGACTCTCCATACCATCCCCAATCGATGGATGCCAGTCGCCGAGGATCGCGACTCCAGCGCACAGCGCGATAATCAATGGGATCTCTTTGACGATCCAAGGGACTTGCTGTTCTCGAGCGGCGGCGTGGGAGCGAATCCTCGTCATCGCGGAGCAATGTACGGTGAATTGCGGCATATGCGCGGAATGCGCTCGCGGTCGCCGTGTCGCGCAAGGACTTCTGGCGCGATCAATGGGCATTCCTTGCGCGAAAGAGGACTCGCTCGCCTGCCGCGATTAGCTACTATGACGCCCCGACTTGGATCGAGGAATCATCCCATGAGTTCAACCGCCTCCACCGCTGCTTGTTGTTCCGCCACCCCTTGCGCCCACCCATTCACCGCCGACGATCGCGCGCGACTTGAGGCGGAGGTCGAGGCATATTGCCAAGAGTTGCGGCCGATCGAAGAAATCTGTTACCTCGAACATCGTTTCAACCCCGCGATCGCTGAATTGGCGAAGAAGCACAACATCCTCGGCATGCCCGTACCCAAGAAGTACGGGGGTCGTGGCGCGGATGCTGTCACCTACGCACGCGCGCTCGCTCGCATCAATCGTGAAGGCTCGGGACCGCGCACCTTTTTCTCGGGACAAACTTCCATCGGCCAGTATCCCGTCACGCGATACGGCACAGAGGAGCAAAAGCAGCGCTACCTCCCCGCTTCCTGCTCGGGAAACTGCACGATGGCGTTCGGACTGACGGAACCCGATGCTGGGTCGAACCCGCTCGAAGGCACGACGACCTACCGCCGCGAAGGCGACAAGTTCATTCTGAACGGCGTGAAGTATCTCATCTCGAACGGCACGCTCGCAGACGCGATTGTGCTCTTCGCGTTCCCGGAAGGAGCCACCGGTGCCGCACGACGCATGACCGCCTTCATCGTCGATACGGCGGGCGACTCGTTCGAGAAGGAGCAATTGCACGCGAAACCTGGCATGTTTACCTGCGATACAGCCATGTTCCAGATGAACGATCACCCAGTCCGTGGCGACAACATGCTCGGCAAGGAAGGTGAAGGATTCCGAATCGCCATGCACTCGCTCGTCTCGGGACGACTCTCCGTTGCCTCGGGGTGCCTCGGATCGATCGAGGACTCGCTCGCCGAGTGCATCGAGTATTGCCGAACGCGCAAGCAGCACGGGAAAGAAATCGGGAAGCACCAACTTGTGCAGGATCACCTCGCAAAGATCGAGATGGCGCGTGCGACGAGCGAAGCGATGATCATCCGCGCAGCGATGGCGAAGCAGGCGTCTGATGAGAATCCAGGCAACAGCGAACTCTACGCCGACGCTGACTTCAAGGTCGCGCAGGCGAAGTTCTTCGCGTCCAACGCCGCGTGGGAAGCGTGCGATCACGCAGTCCAGATCTTCGGCGGTCGCGGATGGAGCGAACTCTACCGACCCTTCCGCCATCTCCAAGATGTGCGCGTCTGTCGCATTTATGAAGGGACGGACGAAATCATGAAAATGAAAATCGCCGTCAAGCTCCTCGGCAAAGACTACGAAGCATTTCGGTGAATCTTGCGCGCTCGCAACCTGCGGCGCGATCCATCCACTCCACCGACAACGCAGTAGGCGCGGCGCCTCGCTCGCTTCTGACCCCGCCCGCGCGGGGCGTCAAGGGCTCACGCGAGCGACGCGCGCACGGCGGCCCAACCATCTTGGAGCACTTTGTCGGCAGCTGCCTTGATCAGCGACTGACCTACTGCACTGACAAGGCCCTTGCGTTCTGTCACACACGCGGTCCAATCGATTCGAGTCGAAGCCGGGTCGATCGCGGAGAACTTCATGACGCTTTCGACGGTGATGCCCATGCCGATGCCGCTGCTCTTGGCGACAAGCGTGAGCGTCTGCGGCGCGGTTTCCGTACAGGTCAGCGTCGTCCGCATCGTGCCGCGCATGAAGCTGAACCCCGGTCGCACGACGAGTTTGAGCGTGTCTGCGTCGGTCCGTTCGACGCTCTCCACATCGCGCATCGCCTTCGCGACGCCCTCAAGATCTCGCAACGCGCGCACCGCCGCCTCAAGACTGACCGCGAGTACTTCCTGTCCGGTGAATGGTTCCATCGCCGCCATGTGGGTATGCCCTGAGGAGTTTGAAATCGCCCCCGACGACTTGTCAGGGGCGAAGATCGTAGCAACCCGTCGGCGTGTGGAAGAGCGTGCCTACTCCGGATTTCCAATCATGGTTGTATCCGTTGGCTTCGTCAGTTCGACGCTCCACAGAATCGCGGTTTCCACCGCCTTTTCATGAGCAATGCGCGCGGGGATCTGCACGGTCCACTTCAGGAATCCCTGCGGTTTTTCGTGCTCGACATAATGCTCCTGGGTTTCAAGGGCCGGGCTGACGCGGAGCAACCGGACTTGAATCTTCTCATTGCGCGACACCGGCATCCGATCAAACACCTCGACCGTCATCGGTTGCGTGCTTGTGCTCTTGAGATCCACGCGGTAGTCCCACACCATCACATCGGTCTTCCCGAAGATACCGCGCTGCGACGCATCCTTCTTCACGAGCACTCGTTGCGCCGTAATGCGAGGATCGGTGCCGAGCCAGAATGTCATCTCCGCACCCGGCGCAAGGTCAGGAAGCGTCGTCTTTCCCACCGAGTCGCCTCCGAGAAACACCGTCGCGGGTCCAGCGAGGAATTGATAGCTTGAAGTGTTCGCAGTGACCGCCTTGATGTATACGGCTGACTCGACAAGTGGTCGCGCGACATGCGTGAAGGTCGGCTTCGTCTCGATACTTGCGATGCGTAAGGAACGCGACTTCTGCGTGTCGGACGGAATGGAGACCGCGCGCGGAATCGGGAAGTTCACAACCGCACCACTCGAAACCACCTGCGCGTCGCTGAAAAACGCGGCAAGGGCTGCGCTCTTTTCCATAGGCGCCGCATTCGCCAGTGCTTCCGATGCAGGCGCGTCCATCTCCGACCTTCGATACTCCGGCACTGGTGCCGCGTCCACCGCGAATCCGAAACTGCGGCCCTCGACAGGCGGCGGAGGCACATAAACATCCACAAATGTCGACGCGACATCCATGGGCATCGCGCGTTGCGCCGGCTGCGCGGTGGAAAGCGTCAGGATGACGTCTTTCCAGTCTTCCCCTGATGACTGCCGGATTTCCGCGTTGTACTCGACGACGAGCGCACTCGATTCCATGTCCGCTCGCACGGCATAGCGCGGCGCCCAACCCGCTTCACGAACGAGATACTTCAGCGTCACGGTTGCGGGGGCATTGCTCGTACGGCCAATCGAAACGACCGCAGTCCGCTCAAGCTTCGTGCGCCCTCCAAGCGCATTCACTGTTGCTTGGGCCGCGTTTGCCAAGTCGAGGTTGTCGCGGCGACGCGCGTCCAACTTCAGTCGCTGTTGAATCAGTTCCCCCCGAGCACTTGCAAGAAACGCGACTTGCGAAGCCAACGCCGTAGGATCGAGTGCCTTCGAACCGAAGTCCTTCGCGTTCTCCGTCGCGGTCTTGGATGCGATGCTATTGAGCAGCGCGTTCTGGTCGTTCAATAACGCCGCCTGGAGTTCGATTGCCTCACTCTCGCGCATCGCGATCTGCAGGTTCGCAATCGCTTGCTTGAGCTCTGGGCTGTTCGTGACATCCGTCGTCGAGACGCGCTCGAGGTAGCGAACATCAAGGAGTTTGCAATCGCCGTTGGGGGCAATCACGGTGGCCTGCAACGACTCCGATTCGAGCTCCGAGGGAAGTCCCTCAAACCGGAGTTCGAACAGGCCTGGCGACTCGGGCGCGTCCGCGGTACGCGAAACCATCGCTCGGCCCTGATAGAGCGTCACTTCACTGATCGGAGCGGCCGCCACAAGCACCTGCGCAACGGGCGCGTCCTGCAACGGACTCGCGAGCACGCTTTGGACGAGAGCAGTCGACGAAAACGCAAGCACAAACGCGGAGAGCGATCCGATCCGAGAAATGGTGTTACGGCGCATGGTCGCAATATATGTTGATGCGCCGCATCGCGTCTCACGCGAATCCCCTCGCGATCAGTGTCTTCAACCGCCGTAGATTCCATCCATCGGATCGGCAGAATCGCTCGCGTCCGAGTCGTCGAGAGGATGCAGGCTCGCGACCGCAAGAAACGCCGCAATCGCGAGCAGTAGCACGCCGAGCATCTTCCAGAATGTCGCGGCACCGCGGTTGGGAGATCTTCGAGCAAGTCCCCCAAAGAGAAGTGCGCCTACCGGCAGGCAAGCAACCACAAACCACGACCACGGCGGAATCCCCATCGTGTCATACGCCCGACCAGCCATCGCGACCGATGCTGCGAGCACGCCCGCGACAAGTGCAAACGCGCCGCCCGCAACCGGCTGCCCTTCCGTGGATGACTTCCACCCAGCAATCGCGGTGGTTGCGGCCATGCCTGCAGCGGCGACCGCCGTCGCCGTACACAGGACGGCGAAGGACGCGCAGCCAGAAAGCATCGCCAACACCGCGAGAGTTGCAAAGACGACCGCCGCACTCCAGAGCGCTGCACCACCCGCGAGCGTGAATGCATACGCACTCGCCCCACACAGCAATCCAAGCGAGAGTTGTCTCGTGAAAGACGACTCCGGAAACTCAACGAAGCTGCCGATCACGAAGGCAGCGCTCACCACAAAGCCCACGGAGAGCAGTCGATCGACGCCCCGCGACGACATTACTCGAAGCGTCGAAAGCACGGGCGCGAGGATTGCCAGCGCGACTGCAATCAACGCCAGTCGATGCCAGCGCTCAATCGGCGCGGCTGACTCCACCGCACTCCACGGAAACTGACGCGAGATGGTTTCGTAGGAAGTTTCGCGCACGAACGAAACGAGAAACGCGAGGGCGAGCGCAAAACCCGCGCTCATTTCCACAATCGATCGGCGCGTGCGGAATGGCCCCACCAGCGCGGGTGCGGCGGCGCAGCATGCCACGAACGCGGGGATCAACACCACGCTGCCTGCGTACTTGAGAAGCTCGGTGGAATCCATGGTCGTTACTCGGCGACGGCGGCTTTCACTTCGTCGCCTTCGATCGCGATGATCAAGCGCACTTCGTCCCCGAGCATTTTCGGTGGCTTTTCAATTCCCCACTCCATGCCGAAGTCGCTGCGCTTGATCGTGAGCGTGCACTCAAATCCAACCTTCTTGCCCATTGGGCCTTTCCCAATTCCAGCAACAAGGCACTCTGTGGAAACGGATTTCGTCACGCCTCGCAGGGTCAATTCGCCGTCAATGCGCCAGACTTTCTCACCCAAGCGCGTACCAGAGACGGAGACAAATCGAATCTCAGGGAACTCCTTTGCGCTGAAAAAGTTCGGGCCCTGCAGATTTGCGTCAAGCTTCTCGCTTCCACTATCAATGTTCGCGACTTTCGCCGTGACAGCGAATGACGGCGGCGCACTGTCATCCAGTGGCCACGACACGGTTCCTTCGAGCGCGTTGAGGCGCCCCCAGAAGAAACCCGCGCCAAGGTGTTGAATGCGGAACAGCGCGGCCGAGTGCACGGCATCGAGCTTGATGTTGATGGGCTCGCTGACGCTCGCGACGATGGCAGTGGATGACCGCGGAACCTCCCCGCGCGACATGAACCCAAATCCAAGAATGCCCGAGAGCGCGAGAATAGAGAGTGCAGTGGTGAGAGGCATACGACAAGATCTCCGTGGACAATGCTAGCGCCTAGCGCGCTCCGTTCATCGGCGCGTAGTTCCAACCGTCGACTGCACTCACGGATCGTGCGTGCATCGCCTCCACGAGCCGCGCTACGATTTCGGGATGCAAAGACGCGACATTCACCGACTCCATTGGGTCGGCGTGGAGATCGAACAGTTCGAGCTTCGCGTCGACAGGTGACTTCGCCTTGGATCGAACGAGCTTCCAACCACCATCACGAACGGCCTGCTGTCCGCCAAGCGCCGGGTTCTCCCACACTAACGGCGGCCGTGCGAGAAGCGACTCGCAGGCTGATTCACCCAGCATCACGCGAGAGAGACTCGTGCCATCCAAGGGTGCTGCACAAGACACGCCGGTCATTGCAAGAATCGTGGGGAAGATGTCGTAACCCACCACCGGCGCATCGCACGTCGAGGCGAGCGCGATGTGTCCTTTCCATGACGCGATGAATGGAACGCGAATGCCACCCTCCCAAAGCGAGTTCTTCGATCCGCGTAGCCCTTGGTTCGAAGCAAAGAACTTCGGATCGAACCCCCCGAGTTCCCATGGGGCACCGTTGTCACTCGTGAAGAAGAAAATGGTTTTCTCGAGCTCGCCCGCGTCCGCGACTGACTGCATGATGCGACCAACGGCTTCGTCAATCTTCGACACCATTGCGGCATAGGTCGCACGTGGCTTGTCGCAAGCGAGGTAACTCTTCTTCCCGTCATAGGACGACTCCTCGAATGCGTAGCGATCGACTGCGTCTTGTGGTGCCTGTAGCGCGAGATGCGGGAGGTTCGTTGCGAAGTACACGAAGAACGGAGCATCGAGCGGTGCCTTTGCGGATATCCAACGCACCGCTTCTTGCGCACAAAGATCCGGAACGAACTGCTCCCCGGTCTTCCCTCGATCATTGCCGACGAGCGGAACCCTTTCGCGGTCACTCTCCAGATACGCGGCGTAGTGGTTGTGTGCGTTGCGTTGGCAGAGGAAGCCATAGAAGCGATCGAATCCCTGCGCGAGCGGATGCCCAGCGTTGTCGCCGGGTCCTCCAAGTCCCCACTTTCCAAAGCATCCGGTTGCGTAACCCGCGCCTTGCAATGCGCGGCCGAGCGTGAGGGTGTTCGCTTCGAGCGCGCGCTGCCCACCAAAAGTTCCATCCGGAGCGTTGGCGACCTCTTGATTGTCACGAATCTGCGCGTGTGCGAGCGATCGACCGGTGAGAAGCGCACAACGACTGGGCGCACACACGCAGGCACTCGAATACGCCTGTGTGAAGAGCATTCCTTGTTCGCGTAGGCGATCGATGTTCGGCGTCTGAATGACCTGACTTCCAGTGCAATGGAGGTCGTGCGCGCCGAGGTCGTCACAGAGGATCAATACAATATTCGGGCGCGGGTCCGTTCCCTCTGATGCAAGTCCTGCAGCATTCGTCAAGAAAACGCCTAGGACCGCCAGCGCGGTGTTCGATTGGATCATGCGGTCAGACTACCGGATGAATCGGAGCAACCACGCGCTCGCACCTCCCGCATGCGCGGTCGATTCGTAAGCGCTGGGGATGCTGTCCGTGAGTTGAAATGCACTCCCAAGCATCGAAGCGAAGTCCGCAATGGACATTCGGCGCGGCCCTCCTCGCAACTCATGCTCGCTGAAGTTCAGGAAAACAATCGACGCTCCGCGCTGTGTGCATCGCAGCAACTCAGCGACGTATGTTGGGCGATCCGCATCCGACAGTACATGACAGAAGCCACAGTCGAGCACACTGCTGGCCAATCCGTCCTCGACGACGCTTCTCATATCGCATGCGTTCGCAACTTCGAACCGAACGCGCGCGGCGACCACGGCCTCTAGCACGCGCGCACGCGCCGCTTTGATCGCGCGGGGGACAAGATCAGTGCCGAGGACTTCAAGCCCAGCCTCCGCGAGAAAGATCGCGTTGCAACCCGTTCCACAACCGACATCCAAGACAGTCGACGAGAACCAGCCACGCGCGTGCGCCTCCCGAACACCGCTTTGCACTCGTTCAATCTCCCACGGCGGCGGCGGGGTTCCGTCCGCGTACACCTGGTGAAAGAACGGCGGCGGAACACCCCGCGAATCTGCGATTCGATCCACTCGATCGGTTCCTGCTGGTTGCTCTGGCGAGATCACAGGCGAAAGGTACGCGACCACGGAACCGCCCAAGAGTGGCTGTTGCTGGTGCGCTTCGACGACGAACAGCACTGGAGACGGGGGAAGGGCGACCAAAACTGACGAAAACCGCTCCTCCATCATGCAAACGCCGCACAGAGCGCTGAACTTTGGACAAGTTTCCTTGCAGCTGGGGTGAATGGCGCTAGATTCACCGAAGGCAATGAGGGTTGCCGATGCTGCGATGGGTCGTTGGACTCGTACTGCATTGTCTGGAGGTTCGAGGGTCTGAAGTCAAGTAGGAGCGACGCTGGCTGGGAGGCCGCGCGTCGACATTTGAAAAGGGAGTCTGCTCAATGGCTTTGACTGCGCGTGCTGCCGTGATGGCGGTTGTTGTTTCTGGCGTGGGCCTTTCCGCCGCTCACGCTGGATTCGTGTACGACACAAGTCACACCAATCGCCGTACTCAGGCATGGGTCATCGGAAGCAGCGTCGAAGTCGATGCCACAACCGCCCTTGGTCCATGGTACGGAAGTGCGTTCTACTCGGATGCAACGACCGCAGTCCTCGCAAACCAAGGGTCTGACCTTGGCGCAAGCCAGATGACCTTTTCGGGTGGCGCGCAAACCAGTTCAAGCGTCGCCATCGACCTGCATGCACAGAGCGTTGCCAGTACCCGCTTTGGCGTGACGAGCGCAGGCGCGCTGCAATGGATTGTGACGACCAACTCGGTGGCGAACGGCTTCGAGAATATGTCCTCGATCAGCATCTCACTGATGGATCTCACCACTGGGCAATTCCTCTTTGCGCGGACCGGAAACTCGAGTGGCAACGGGAGCATCCAACTCATCGCGTCGCACAACTACGAACTCGTCATTTACGCTGACGCTGAAAGCGGCAGCGCCGGCTCCACGGCAGCGACCTACAACGCAGGCCTCCAGTTTGTCGCGGTCCCAACTCCAGGCGCGCTCGCGCTGCTTGCGCTCGCAGGAATTTCCGCCCGCAGCCGGCGTCGGCTTGCCTGAGCGGACTGGCCATCGCTAAAGAAGCATCGGCTCGCCATTCGCCGCATGCGAGTAGCGAGCCGATTGTGCTTTCACAGACGGTGGAGCGCAGACCGAAGTCAGCACGAGTAGCAGTAGTTGCACGGCCCCCAGTTGTTAAGAAGCATCATGAGATCCTTGTGATCCACCAGCCCGTCTTGGTTGTAATCTCCAAGGGTCCCGGGGTCAACCAGTCCCCAATGATCAAGCAGTATCACAATGTCAGCCGAATCGATTGAGCCGTCGCCTGTCAAGTCCGCGAGGCACTCGCAAGCGTCGAGGATCTGGTTCGCATTCACATCCAGTGCCTGATTGTCAATCAGTTCTTGCTTGTCGGTCTTCCCGTTGAGATTGCAATCCTCGTCCCATTCCACGACGAACCACATCGGCCGAATCTCGTTGCCCGACGCTCCTGCCGAACCACCGCATAGCAACGATGAAGGAATGTCCTCCCACTGATTTGCAGCGGTGAATATGCCCGCCTGATTCCGAAAGTGCAAGACTGTCGACTCCTCGTCGCAGTTGTCGTTTGGTGGCGCACAAAAGCCGTAGGACCATGGGTCCCACTCCCACGAAGTTCCATCGATCCACCGCCACTTCCCCTCCTTGACCGCGCCAAACCACGGTCCGACTGGGCCAGCCCACGCGATGGGTGAGTCGACGACATTTTCGTAAACCCAACTCGCCTCCGCTTCGGATGAAAATGTTGCGAGGTGCGCTTGAACAGCGTGCGCGTATCCGACCGATTCGTCCCACGTTGCGGTGGGTGCGTAGATCATGCCGTAGACATGACCATTGCCACCATCCTCAACTCTCCAAACCGATTGGGGTTTTGCTGAGGCGGCGGCAGAGAGACAGACAGTCGCGAGCATGAACAACTCTGCGCGCATCAAGCGACACTTCGTCATGATGAACTCCTGATGTGATCCCCAACCATGGAGGAACACTCTCAAGAGCACGCGATGTTTCTTCGATCACCGAATGGGGGAATGTGCAGCAGTCAAGTTCGCGCGCAAACTTCGCCAACCATGCGCAAAGGTTGCCGACTCGCGCGCTCACCCGCGCAGCGAGCGGAGATTGCGTCATGGTTTCGGTAGCGTTTGCGAGAACGCATGCACCATGTGATGCTCGTACTTCTCGCTCGGTCGGAGCACAACATTCGGCCAACCCTCGACACCCTGCTTGTGAATCGCATCCGGAAACACCTGTGTTTCAAGGCAAATCGCAGCATGCTTGGCGTACACCGCGCCATCCTTTCCAGGCACACCATCCAGAAAATTCCCGCTGTAGAACTGAATCCCAGGTTGATTGGACCAAATTTCCATCGTTCGACCAGAACTGGGATCCCGAAGCACTGCACTCAACCAAAGGGATCCTTTCACAATCTTGCGATCCAAAACGAAATTGTGGTCATAGCCGCCCGGATCCTCTTTCACCGCAGGTAACTGGGCGATGTCCTGACCAATCCGCTTCTCCTTGGTGAAATCAAGGGGAGTGCCTCCAACCGGTTTGATTTCGCCGGTCGGGATGAGCGTCGCGTCTCCCGGCGTGTAGCGGGACGCAGGCAGCATCAGCGTGTGATCGAGCACCGAACCAGACGCGTGGCCGGCGAGATTCCAATAGGTGTGGTGTGCGAGATTGACCGGGGTCGCCTTGTCGGTCACGGCAAACATGTCGACCTTCAGTTCGTTTGCATCCGTGATCGTGTAGACGACCTTTGCATCCACGTTTCCTGGATATCCCTCCTCGCCATCGATGGCGCGATAGGTGAGGGTGAGCGACGGACCTTCATCCGTCATCGCCGCCACTCCACTCCACACAACCTTGTCGAAGCCCTTCACACCTCCGTGCAGGTGGTGCGCTCCGTTGTTCGTCGCGAGTTTCGAGATCGCACCATCGAGTGTGAACGACCCTCCGGCGATGCGGTTCGCGCAACGCCCTGCGGTGCAACCAAAGTACTGGGTACGCGCGACATAGTCCGCTGCACTCTGGCGCCCGAGCACGACATCTGTCAACGCCCCCGTCGCGTCGGGCACCTTCAGTGCAACGATGATCGTCCCGTAGTCGGTGATCTGGGCTTCCATACCGTTGCAATTCTTCATCGTCCACAGATGCACTTCTTTCCCGTCAACAGTGCCCCAAGGGGCAACCGAAATGCCAGGACCAGGAGTGGTACTCGCCGCAGCGAAAGCCGCCGCGATCATGCATGGGGTCAAGATGGCGAATAGAGCAAAGGAGTGCATAGTGAGTTCCTCGAAGTGTCCAACGATGATTCAAGTCTGCGTGCGAGACGCGCGTTCCGCGCGCCGCGCCGAGTAACGGCGTACCAATTCATCCGTCGCGATGCCCACGAGCAGCACCCCGCCAATGACCGCGAATTCCAATTGTGAGCCCAGGCCGAGCAGGATGATCGCAGTGCGCAAAACAAGCAATGTGGCAGTTCCGATGAGCACACCAAAGATGTTCACCTCGCCGCCGCGAAGGCTGCAACCGCCAAGCACGGCTGCCGCAATCGCGTAGAGCTCGTAGAAGTTCCCGAAGTCCGACGGCTGCGCACTTCCGATGTCGAAGATGAAGAGCATGCCGCCGAACCCAGCGAGCAGACTACAGATGGCATATGCCGCGGTCGTCAACCACGCGGTGGGAACGCCGGAGTAGCGCGCTGCGCTTTCATTCCGTCCGGTCGCGAGAAGCCATCGACCCCACACCGTCTTTGAAAAACAAAAACCGAGGACGAGGGCGAGCATAAGCACCGGGATCACTGTTGCGGGCAATCGAAACTCATCGAGGAATGGAATCTCAATCCGTGCCAGAGCAGGCGCACGCACTCCCTCAAACTCGCCTTGAAATCCTTGCGATTGATCCCCAGTCATCCACCGCGCGATGCCGCGATACAAGAGCAAGCCACAGAGCGTGACGAGAAACGGCTGCAGTCGAAGTCGCGTCACGAGGAGCCCATGAAACAACCCAATGCATGCGCTCATCGCGAGAACAAGTGGAATCACTGCCCAAGGCGACCAACCATGTTCCACGAGGAGCCACGGGGTCATGATGCCTGCGAGGCAAACCACCGAGCCGATGGAAAGATCGATGCCCCCCGCCACAATCACGACGCTCGCGCCAAGTGCGAGGATGGAGAACAACGCGGTCCGCTGCGTCAAGTTCATCAGATTGACGCCGCTGAGAAATCGCTCTCCATAGATTGACGTGAAGACGCAGATTGCCGTGAATAGCGTCAGGATGCCAAGACTCTTCTTCATGCGCCACCACCCGTGGCGTGGCGCATGATCGCCACCTCAGTCGCCTCACTCGCCGCGAACTCGTGGACGATATTGCCGTCGTGCATCACAAGCACTCGATCCGCGAGTAACAGAATCTCCTCCAATTCGCTTGACGCGAAAAGAATTGCGCTCCCGGATTGCGCGAGGCCGCGAATCTGAGCGTGAATCTCCGCGCGCGCGCCGACATCGACGCCGCG
>SXUJ01000008.1 GCA_005790565.1 Planctomycetia bacterium | reverse complement strand
GACGGCCACTCCACCGGCATCTACTCGTGGGAGTACCTCAGAGAACTCTGCGCGGAGCATGGCGCGTGAAACCCGCAATCGACGCCAACCTCCGCCCCTCGCTCCCCCATCCGCGGGCGTTTCTCGCGCCGCTTGTGCTGGCGCCGCATGATCTTTCGGCATCCGTCGCGCACGCAAACAACATCGCGATGGCGGGCTGGGTCGATCGGCTCGCCGAACTGCACGCGGACGCGAACGGAGTTTCCCGAGCGGCGCAGGTCGCGGCGGGCCGAGTGTGGTTCGTCGCGCGGCATGAGATCGATTACCTCGCAGAGGTGTTTTTCGGTGATGACCTCATCGGAGCGACATGGATCGCTTCCATCAGACGGACCACGCTCATCCGGCAATGCGCGGTCTATCGCCACCATGCCAGTTCAGGGCAGTTTCGGCAGGTCCTCGCAAGTACCTCCCGCTGGGCGTACATCGATCTCGCCACGCGCAAGCCCGTCGCCATGCCAACCCCGTGGCTGGAGTGGCTTGACCCGCTGTCCTAAACACGGACGCGGCATGGGGCGGATACCTCATTCGGGGAATTCTCATGCGTTCCACGCGTGCGAACCGAAACGATCCTGCGACGGACGACTTTTTTCAATGTCAGGAGTGTGCCGCGTCGGTTTGCGGAGTTCGTTCCCCTGACACCAATCTCGCATCTTTCTCCCCTCCGCCCCGCTGACAGGACAACCCTATCAACGGGGTTTTTCTTGGCGTCTCAAGTACGCTGCGCGGATGCGCCCCGTTGTCCTCGCACGATCGTTCGACAGTTTCATCACACTGTGCCTCACAAGCTCACTGGCGTGGCTCTCAAGTCCGGTCGCTCTCGCGGCTCCGCCCGCACCCGCGAAGGCAGACGGCATCACGATCAAAGTTCCGGCCTCACCCAAGCAGCAGGTCATCGCGATCTTTCCCGACCGAACCACTGGCCGTGATTGGGGTCTTCGCTACCTGCGTGAAGGCGTCGAGGATCTGAATCGCATTCAACCCGACGCAGTCTTCACCGTCGGCGACCTCGTCCAAGGCTACACACGGCTTCGCGAGGAATACACGCGCCAACAGGACGAATACCTCGGCATCGTCGGCCAACTCAAGGCGCCGTTCTATCCGACTCCGGGGAATCACGATGTGGTCAGCGGCGCGCGCAGCTACGACGATCGCACCTACGCCGATCTCTATCGCGAGAAGTTCGGACCGCTCTATTTTTCGACTGAACTCGAGCTCTTGACGATCATCGTGCTCTTCACGGAAGACGGTGATGGGCTCATCAAGCCTGGTATCTCAGATACCCAAGTCGCATGGCTCGAGAGCACGCTGAAGTCCGCCGCGGCGCGCAATCGACCGATCGCCGTCTTGATGCATCGTCCACTTTGGCATGACCGCGCGACCAAGTGGGAGGAACGCATCGACCCACTGCTCGCGAAGTACTCCGTCGCTTGGGTCATCGCCGGTCACTATCACGCATTGCAGGACGAAGGCACGCGTGGCAAGACGCGCTACCTGATCCTCGGAACCTGCGGCGGCACCATCGATCAACATCCACTCGCCGGTCAGTTGCAACATCTCACATTCCTCGTCGTGCATGAGACCGGCAAGATTGAGCCCTATCACCAGGTTGTTGGAACCACGCTCCCGGTGGATTGGATTCGCGTCGTCGATCAGACGGCTGCCTTTCGACTCAAGGGAAGTACGAAGGCGATCCGATTCGAGAATGCGCTCGTCGACCCACTCCACGCGCGTGCGGAGGGAACGCTCGAAGTCGCGATTGAGAATCCGCTCGACATTCCAATCTTCGTTTCCGCCCACGCAATCAAGGACTTTCCAGTGCCCTGGTCGGTGGGAACACTCTCCTGGACTTCACGAACACCCATCGACATCTTCAACCCGTTTGTGACCGACATCGACACCCCATTTGTCTTCATGCCAATCCAACCGATCACTATCGCGCCGCATGCCGTGGCGAACTTGTCGTTGCGCTACACCGCGGATTCAGGGCCAACACCCGTTGTTCCACCGGAGATGGATTTCATCGCCTCATTCACGGACTCCCAAAACCGAAGCGTGCCAGTTCACATGCGCCGGAGGCTGCCGATCGAACGAACGATTACCGCAAACGATGGGCTTGAGTATCCCATCGCGGCATGGGAACACTCGGAGTATGACGAAACCGAAAGCAATGCTTCCGCGCGAGTTGACTTCGATCCGAGCGCAGGTCTTACGATCGCGATCACTGCACGAGACGAACTCCTCTCCAGCGATGGCCCTCGACAGAGCGTGAGGAAAGACGCAGTCGACCCTGCGCGTGACATGGTTCGCATCGAGATTGGTTCGGGCGCAGAGATGCGCACCTTCATCGCCTTCGTGAAAACCGGCGCAGTCCTAGAAATCTCCGAACTGAAGGGCGACGAGCTCACGCCTATGGCCGCGGCTGCCGCCAGGCTCGACGCGTCCCTCGGAGAATGGCGTCTGCACCTCGAGCTGCCGACCGCCTGCGTTCCGGCGGAGAACCAGTTTCGGATCAACATCGGGATCGCCGACAACGACGGCCACTACCATACGCAGTGGCGCTGGCTCGCGCCAAAGGCCGTTCCGGCCACCCTCCGCCTACGCTGACCCTTCCCGCCACTTCTTCTCGCCGTCGACCGCGAATCGAAAAAACCTCGAGAAGGATTTAGGATTGGGGGTACGATTGTCCGAAATCCGCCCGTTCCAAGTTCCATGCAAGCGAATGCAATGCATCACACGATCGTCGTGCGACGCTGCGCAACCATTCAACGAGTTCCTACGAATAGGGAGTACATCATGAAAAAGATTCTCACCGCTAGCGCCGTTCTCGCCACCTCACTTCTCCTCGCATCCTGCGGTGGTCCTGACACCGGCGCGGTCACCCCGATCAGCGCGGAACAGACTCGGCCCGCCCCGAAGGAAACCATCGCTGCGCCCGGAAGCACCGTGAAGTTCGGCGCGGATGACACGAAGAAGGACTAAGTCCTGCTTTAGCTTCGATTGCTTTCGATGCGCTGCCCAACCGGCGAGGTTGGGCAGCGCTGTTTTTGCGTGCTCCGACGCCTCTGGGCCTTCTCGCTGATACCTCCCGTGAACATGTTCTCGTCCCTGCCCACCCAGAGGGTAAGCATTTCTCCTCCGTCTACGGCAATCGGTCCAAACTCGATGAACTCGAATGCGGATCCGACGGATAGGAGATGAGTACGCAACGCTTCGGAGAAATCCGCGAAGGCGGGGCGCACATCGGGGAATCACTACTTGTTCCCCCTCCGACCTGCTGGCCATCCACCCGCCGCCGCTTCAGATGAAAATCTGAACGGCGGTTTTGGCGTCCGTTGAGGGCGAGTATTGAGCGCGAGTCTGGAACTCTGCCGCGCGCGTGCTTGAGCGCTCGTGCAAGATTCTGACCCGCTGCGGGTCAAATCGTTGCACTCGCTCTGGACTGCGCTGGGGCGAGTGAATCGCCACCAGCGCAGAGTACGCATAGTGCGGCGCGCGGACACATTCCAGCACTCGCTTTGGACTCCGCTGGGCCGAGTGAATCGGCACCGGCGGAGATCTCGCTCGACGCCTCGGAGTGCGGCCAAGCGCTGCGTGTCGGCTCTGCCGACCGCAGCGAAACGAAAGCGAGCGAGGCCGCGCGCCTACAGCGAGGTTCGCAGATTGAACTCAACGCGCGGCAAGTCGCGAGCGCTCAAGACCGCGCGAGCGCTCAAGACTCGCCGCGGCTACGCCTGCATCAGTCGGCGGAGAATGCTCAAACCCTCTGCGAGCACTTCTTCCTTTTGCGCGAAGGAAAGGCGGAAATGCGTGTCGCGATGGCTGAACACCTTCCCAGGAATGATCAGCACATTGTTGGCGATCGCCTGCTCAACGAATTGCGTGGCGCTCAGGTTGAGGCGTTTGGGAACTTCCACGAAGCCATAGAACGCACCGCCTGGCTGCGTGACTTCGGCGATTCCCGCAAATGCCTCAAGCATCATCGTGCGTCGCTTCTCGAAGCGATCGACCCACGGTTGCATATCCACATCGAATGCCTTCGCCACACCGTGCTGCGCCATGCTCGGCGCACACACGAAGCTGTACTGCTGGAGCCGAGCCATCGCTTGGACGAGATCATGCGGGCCGGCCACATAGCCGAGTCGCCAGCCGGTGCATCCGTAAGTCTTGCCAAAGCCTCGCACGAGTAAGCAATCGCGCGTGAAAGACGCCGGCGAGGGGAATCGCCCATGCTCGCGGGATTCAGAGAATGTGAACTCGTCGTAGATTTCGTCTGAGATGATGAGGAGGTTCTTCGCGCGGCAGAGATCAACGATGTCGCGAATCTCTGCTTGGCTCAAGACCACCCCGGTCGGATTGCCGGGACTATTGAGGAGCACACACTTCGTTCGTTGCGTGATGGCGCGTTCGATGCGCTCAGCGGTCAATCGAAAATCCGGATAGGTATCCACCGCGACCATCTTGCCCGTCGTGAGCGGCCCCATCGCGGGATACATGACAAAGTACGGATCGGGGATGATCGCCTCGTCGCCTTCATCGAGCAGACAAAGGAGCGCGAGAAATATGCCGCCGCTCGTTCCACTCGTGGCGATCGCGCTCAAGCCATGTTCAATCGCTCGCGGCCAACCGAACTCCTGCTCGAGCCGCCTCCAAATCGCATCGATGAGTTCGTGACAACCCTGCGTGGGCGTGTAGCCGTTCTTGTCGCCCTGAATCGCCGCAATTGCCGCGTCCTTGATGACCTGCGGCACGGGAAAATCGGGTTGACCGATCGAGAGGTTGATCGGGTTCTTCAAGTGTGCCGCGAGGTCGAACACCTTGCGAATCCCGCTCGCGTCGATCGCGTGGGCGCGTCGCGAAAGAAGTGCACTGATGTTGAGCGATTGGGAGTCGGTGGCGGTCATTGGTGATCTCACGGAAAGCGTACGCGCGCACGACCGGCGCCGCACGCGCAATCATGCACTGAGCGCAGTCAAGAAAACAGACAGACCTCCGCGCAAGCGGAGGTCTCTCAGTGATTCGGATTGGCAGAGATGAACCAGCCTTACTTCTTTGGCGCTGGCTTCTTCTCGGCGGCCTTCGAAGCGGCACCTGCAGCAGGCGCGGCAGCTGCGTCACCCGCAGCGGCCTTTTCCTTCTTACCACCACCGACCTTGACACTCAACACCTTGGGCAAGCCAAGAGGGCTCCGACCTGCGGCAAACTTCTCCGCCTCGGTGAGCTTGGTGATGCGCTCCTCGCGCGTGAACACGCCGCGGTGAGAGGCGAGGTTGCCGGACTTGGTCTTCAAACTGCTGTGAATGCTCATGGCTGAACTCGAAATGCGAAACTCGAAGAAACGGAAACCTCAAACCGCGGGGCGCTGCATCAAAACTCGACTCACTTCGCGATTCGTTTCACGATCGACCGGTGAACGGCTTCGCGTAACAATCGCTAAAGCCTCGAGTGTCCCGTGTCGTTTGCTTCCAGATGAGTCCGACAGTTCGGACTCGATCCTTGAGCCTCTCGATGACTCCTGAGTCGCCTCGCTCGGAAAATCCGGGCAAGACGATCACTTCGCGGGACCGAGCATTATTGCATGGAACCACAAACGCTTCAAGTCCTTGCTCGCGAAGAAAGTTGGCGACCTTCGGCGCATTCGCGGTGGGGACCGTACACACCGTCAAATACAGCTTTCCGACCTCCCTGGGGTCGAGTTCCGGGTCGACGGGGGGATAACGCGTCCGTGTCGCTGCGTCCTGCGCCCCGACAGCTGCCTCCCGATCATGACTGGGAGCCACACCACCGTTGACACTGCCGGGCTGCGGGAGCGCGGTAGACGCACTTTCAGATCGGCCGATCCCAGACGGGTCGCCAGATCGGTCAATCGTCGAGAGGAGTTCATCGCGCTCCGCTTGCGCGTTTGCGCGCCCGACCCGTTCGCCTCGTGCGACACCGAGCAGGTAAGCACCAACAAGCAGCAATGCCCCCGCTGCGGCAATCGCCACCGGAGCCCACGACGCGATTCGAATCTCGCGTCGAGGTCGCGGCGCAGTGCTGGGGGGGACACTCGCGTAAAGCTCGTAAAGCGCGGGTGATTTGTTTCGAGCCATTTGCTTAGTGTACGGAATGGACTGCAATCGCGCAGTCTGGCGGATCTCTCTCAGGTACACCAACAGACGACGCTCGCGGTCGCGAGCTCGCGCGCGTGGGACAGGCTCACGCTCCAACCCTTGATGCCAAGGCGGTCCGCTTCCCGCAATGCACCCCCGTGGAGAAGAACGCTCGGAGCCCCGTTCGCCGCACGCGTTGTCTCGACATCGGTCCACGCGAATCCAATCGTGAGCCCCGTACCCAGCGCCTTCAAAACCGCTTCCTTCGCGGCAAACCGAGCGGCGTAACGGGCCGCGCGCTGTTTCCCGCCGCTCTCGCAGTACTCCCGCTCGTCTTGGGTAAACACGCGCTCTGCGAAACGATCGCCATGCTCGGCTAGGAGCTTCTCGATGCGTGCAATCTCGATGAGATCGATGCCAACGCGGAATGGGACGCCTGCGCTCATTCGAACACCTCGCGTTGGAAACGCTCAATCGTTGCGAGCAGCCCCCCGCGCGGATCCATCCACTGCCGCATGTCGATGACGAATTCCCCCGCGAATCCAGCCGCGCGACACGCACTTACGAACGCGGAGACTTCGAGTTGGCCTTCCCGCGGTTCACCGATGGGGCCGCGAGTTCCGCTTCGCAAGAGGTCCACGATGCGCGACGCGCCCAACCTTCCGTTGGCCGCCAGCGCGATCGCGGCAGGATCACCACCATTGGCGAGGACTTGCGCGGGGTCGACTGCGACAAGCAGCGGAGGTCGTATGCGCGCGGCGTCTGTCGTCGGAACTGCAAGGCGGACTCCGTGCCGCTCCGCCGCAGTGGTGAGTGCGTGAATGGCACTCTTCGCGAGCGTGTCATCGGCGGTCGGGAGCGCTAGAACGACGGTGCCGAGTCCATTTCGGCCCTCAAGGGCCGCACTCTCCGCGGCAAACTCAACCGCGCTCATCGCGGCGTTGGTCGCGCGATCAATCTCGGCGGAGTCGAGAAAGTGCGCGATCGGCAGGAAGCAATCCACACAGGTGCAATGCAACTCGAGGCGACTCATGCTCGCGACGAGGTCGCGCCTGGCGCTGCGATCAAGTCCTCTCGGGCGCGTTGCGCTATCGGTGGCTGAAATGGCGACACCCCGGACGCCGATGCTCGATAGCCACGCGAGAGACTCGCGAGGCGGCAGTCGGAGCGGCGTAATCGTCGCCGCAAGGGATGGTCGCTTGTCGGATTCCATGCGCAGTCGAGAGTGTACGAACTGACAACGGAGCGCACATTGCGGCGAGTTCGCATTACCATCTCGGCGTGGTGCGTCTCATCGACCTTGCGTACTGGATTTCGCTGGCCTCGTGGTTTGCCGTCGCGATCGCGGGCGGATTGGCGGCGAGCGCGATCTTCCCACTGGCGCGCGACTTGCCGATCTCGATGGAAGGGTACGAAGGGTTTCTTGCGGCGGAGCCAGAACTCGGGCGGACCTTGATCGCTGGGTTCTTCGCGCAGAGCGTGTTCGAATTGACCTCACGCGCGCAGATGCTCTTGATGCCAATCTTTCTTATCACTGTTCTCCTCCGCTCGGCGACAGGGCTGGCACCGAGCGCATGGCGCACGCGGGTTGGAAGACTCGCCCTGATCGTCGCGGTGGGCGCGAGCGTGTTGATGCTCGCCTGGGCGATGCCATCGTTTGACCGTGTTCTTGAAAGCTACCGCGCGGCGGCGCGCGGAGGAGATGCCGCAGCCGCGCAGAACATCAAGCTGACGCTCGATGAGTACCACTCGTACTCAACGGCACTCGCAATCGCGACGGCAGTCTCGATTCTGATCCTCCTCGCAACGAGTAGCCTCTGTGCGCCATTTCGACGACGACGCGACGGTGCATCGCAATCGCCACGATTCGTAGGTGTTTCGGCGCGGTAGAACCCCCTGCTTGGAACCAATTGAAATGGCACGGAAGCCACTGCAATCCAAACCCGTCGCGCAGGGAGTTGGCGCGCACGACCTCCCCTTCAGACTTTCAAGGAAGTCTCCAGTGGCGATCGCTCGCGCGGCGAGACTCTTCAACGCCCTCCATCGACGCTACCCCGATGCGCGTTGCGAACTTGACTCGAATTCTCCACTGCAACTCTTGCTCGCAACGATCCTGTCGGCGCAGTGTACGGATGTTGCGGTCAATCGCGTGACGCCGGCGCTCTTTGACGCCTTCCCCACCGCGCAAGACTTCGCCGCGGCCGCCCCGGAAGTGATCGAACCGTACATTCGCTCGATCGGCCTCTTTCGATCGAAGGCCAAGGCGCTCCACGCCTCCTGTGCGACGCTCGTGTCGGAACACGGGGGCGAGGTTCCGCCCAGTATGGAACAACTCCTCACCCTCCGCGGGGTTGCTCGAAAAACCGCGAATGTCGTACTCGGCAATGCGTTCGGGATCAATCTCGGCGTGGTTGTCGACACGCATGTTCTGCGACTTGCGAAGCGGCTCGGGCTCTCGCGCGCGTCAACCCCGGAAAAGGTCGAGCGCGACCTTATGGCGCTCTTTCCGAGGGAACGATGGTGCTTGCTCTCGCATCTCCTAATCCTGCATGGTCGCCGAGCGTGCAAAGCCAGGGGAGGGAGTTGCGAAAACGACTCCATCTGCAGGGAATTCTGCGCACTCGGTCGGAAGCAACCGAGCAAGGCGAAAGCGTCCGCGCCGCAAAGCTCCAAGTCGAAACGACACCTTCAAAAGGTCGCTTCCACTTGAAGGATTACCCGCAAAAAATAGGTCGGATTCGCTTCAGAGAAACTTCATTCGCAAGGTAGGACCAAGCCGAATAAGAGAATGCAAGAAGTTCGCTTCGAGAGTGAAGCCAAGCGCGCGACTGAGGCAGTCGTTCGCGCCTCAAGTCCCGCGCCGAGAGCCCCGTCCCCTGCTCTCCGACAGTCAAAGAAATCAACCACACGGTCATGAAGCCACGCAACCCACCACGCGACCCTTCACACCACACTTCACCCCACGCTTCGGCCGTGGCCGCACAAGGCACTTCGCCGATCCCCAGCCCCTCTGCCGAGACCGCCTACGACCTCGTCTTCGCGGGCAAGCGAGTCCACTTCATCGGAATCGGTGGGTCGGGCATGTCCGGACTTGCGCAGATGCTCCGCAATCGTGGCGCAACTGTCATGGGGAGCGACCAGTCTTGGTCCCCATTGCTTGAGCAACTCGAAAACTTGGGGATCCACTCACATGTGGGCGAGCCCATGAGCGTTCTGCCAAGCGACCTCGACTTGGTCGTGTACTCGGCGGCAATCAAGGGGAATCACCCAGAGATGCTCGCCGCAAGCGAGCGTTGCATTCGTACCCTCACCTACGCCGAAGTCCTCGGACTCGCGCAGCAGCAATGCACCTCAGTCTCGATTGCCGGCACGCATGGCAAGAGCACAACCACCGCGATGACTTCGTGGGTACTCCTCCGCACGGGACTGGATCCGAGTGTCATCGTGGGGGCAACCTGCGAGCAGAGCGGCGGCGGCTCGCGCAACGGCTCGGCGCGCATTCCAGCAGGACCGCTCTGCGGCGAACCCGGCATCATGGTTTGCGAAGCGTGCGAGTTCAATCGTTCCTTCCATCAGCACCGCCCGCAAATCGCTGTCATCAACAATGTCGAAGCGGATCACCTCGACTGCTATGCGAACCTTGAAGCGATCATCCAGTCCTTCCGTGAATTCGCGGGGCTCCTTCCCTCTGCGGAAGCCGGCGGACGATTGCTCATCGCGCACGAGGGCGCGCATCGCCGCGAAGTCTGTTCAGACCTCAGCTGCGCAGTCGCCACCTGGGGATTCTCGCCGAGCGCCGATTATCAGGTGATCTACGACGCGAAAGCGCAGCGCGTGGGCATTCTCCAAGATGGTATCTGGATGGCGCAATGGACCAACCAAATGCCTGGGGACCACAATGCGCTCAACAGCGCAGCAGCCGCGATCACCGCGCATTGGCTCGGCGCCGATTGGGACGCGATCGCCGAGGCGCTGTGCGAATTCCGCGGCCTCGACCGACGCAGTCAGCTCAAGGGGGTTCGAACCCTTGCGTCGGGCGGCACCGTGCGCGTCTTCGACGACTACGCGCACCACCCCACCGAATGCGAAAAAACACTCCGCGCGCTCCGCGCGAGCGAACGACCACGGCGACTCATCTGCGTCTTCCAACCGCACCAAGCCAGCCGGACCCGCCACCTCTTGTCGGAGTTTGCGTCGAGCTTTTCGAACGCCGACATCGTCCTTGTGCCTGACATCTACTTCTCGCGCGACTCCGAAAACGACAAGCAGCGAGTTTCAAGTTCTGATCTCGTGGAGCGACTGCGCGAGCGCGGGACCGATGCCCGTCATCACCATCCATTCGAGGCCATCAACCGTGAACTCGAAACGCTCTGCGAAGACGGAGACCTTGTCGTGACGATGGGCGCGGGACCGGTCTACAAGATTGCCGAGTCGTATCTGGGTTCGGAACTTCGTGCTCCACTTGATTGGATCAAGAACGCTCGATCCGCCTGACCTTGACGCGACGGCCCGCAGGCTCTGCTTCCAAGGCACGGCAACTCGCTCCCCGTTTGGCGCTACAACGAATGACCGTGGCAACTCCCTCGAGCCTCTATGCAGATCTGAATGTCGATGCGATCGCGGATGCGCCTCTCGCTTCGCGTACCTGGTACGGCGTCGGCGGCAAGGCCGATGTGCTGATATCGCCCCGCGATCTCGCGTCCTTAGCAATGTTGGTCCGGCGTTGTCATCGCGACCAAGTGCCTGTCCGAGTCTTGGGGTCAGGTGCCAATCTTCTGGTTTCGGACGCAGGAGTGGATGGGGTCGTCCTCTCGCTTGACTCCCCAGAACTGCGCTCCGTGGAGTACAACCAGCAGGGTTGCGTCGAGGCTGTGCGCGCGTGGGGCGGCGCATCCACCGAGAAGCTCGTTCAAGAACTCGCGCGGCGCGGGCTTGCGGGCCTCGAACAAATGGCGGGCATTCCATCGAGCATCGGCGGCGCGCTTGCAATGAATGCTGGCGGAAGATTCGGCTGTATCGGCGATGCTGTGCACTCGGTCGCGGTCATGACGCCCGATGGAAACGAGCGCGTTTTTCTTCGAGAATCACTTGCGTTCGAGTATCGGCACACCAACATTCCGGACGGAATCATCCTCTGGGCGGTCTTGCGGTTGCGCGAGGAGAACCCGATTACGGTGCGCGATCGCCTGAAGGAATACTTCAGCTACAAGAAGAACTCGCAGCCGATGTCTGACGCTTCCTCTGGATGCATGTTCAAGAATCCTCTCCTTGCCGATGGCACGCGAGAAAGTGCTGGGCGGCTAATCGACCTCGCAAAACTCAAGGGGTTTCGCGTGGGGAGCGCGTTTGTCTCTCCGAAGCACGCCAACTTCATCGCTGTCGATACGGTCGGTGGACGGGCGAGTGATGTCGCGGCCATCGCGCAGCAGATCATCAGCCGAGTGTTTGATACACACGGGATTATGCTCGAGCGCGAGGTCGTGTTCTGGGGAGCGGACATCGAATGATGCCAGACGAAGCGTGCGCCGAATCGACTCCTCCCACGCGAAGCATTCGCGTGCTCGTGCTGATGGGCGGCCCAGATGCCGAGCGCGAAGTGAGCATCAGTGGCGGACGCGAAGTCGCTCGCGCGCTCCGAGTGAATCCAAAGTTTGAGGTCATCGAGCGCGTCGTGGATGTCCCCACGGTGCAGATGTTGGCGAACGAACACGCCGATGTGGTTTTTCCTGTGCTTCACGGGCCATTTGGCGAAGGCGGTCCTCTGCAAGAGGTCCTCGAGGCTCTCGGCGTTCCCTATATCGGGTGCGGGCCCAAAGCCGCCGCGCTTGCGATCGACAAGGTCGCGACAAAGCTCTTGGTTGCGGCCGCGGGTGTACGCACGCCCGGCGCGTGTGAATTGAGACCGGGCGAGCCTCTCAAACTCGCGCCGCCCATCGTCATCAAGCCGATCAATGATGGATCGAGTGTTGATCTGCGCATTTGTCATACGAACGCCGAGGTTGCGCAGGCACGCGTAGACCTCGAAGCCAAGCGAAGCCGCCTCTTCGCCGAGTCTTTCATCAAAGGACGGGAGGTCACCGTCGGAATGATCGACGGCGAGGTGCTTCCGATCATCGAGATTCTGCCGGCGGTGGCGTTCTACGACTACGAAGCGAAGTACACCCGAGAAGACACCCAGTACATCCTCGACCCCGTCTTCGCTCCGGGCGTAGGCGAGTCCCTCGTGGAATTCACACGCAAAGCATGGAGCGCGATGGGGTGCCGCGACATTGCGCGCGCCGACTACATCGTTGACGAGTCCGGCGCGTGGTTTCTCGAAATCAACACGATGCCTGGGATGACCACCCACTCACTCGTCCCCAAGGCCGCGCAACACATCGGCCTCTCGATGCCGCAACTCTGCACTCGACTCGTCGAGTGTGCATTATCACGCGGCGGGATTCGGCAATCTCCCACGAGATTCAATGATTTCGCTTCTCCTTCCCGATAATCGAGTTCATCCACTCAACGGAGTTGGACTGCACGAAGGAAGCGGAGTTTTGGCATGAAGAGCGCAAGTAAATCTTCCCGCGCGAACCGATCACAAGGCGCTCTTGCCAACCGGCTTGAGGCATGGAACACAGCCCTTGTGCACTATCGCGGCGCGCTCTCTGGCCTCGCGTGGTTCCTCGTGGTTGCGGCGATCATCGGGATGATCGCATGGAGCATTCCGAAGTTGGAAGATCGATTCGCCCAAGATGCGATGCTGTCTGAGCGAGCGATCGAGATCGAGTATCTCCACGCTCCTGCGTGGTTTGACAAAGATTGTCGGTCGGCACTCGCTGCGTGTGTGACAGAACAGTTGCGCGGAACCAGCCCGTTCGATCCTCAACGACTCGCGAAAGCCGTTTCGACCTTGAAGGCAAGTGGATGGTTCGTTGAGGTACGGCAAGTGCAACTCCGCGCGAGTGGCTCCCTTGAAGTCGACGCATCGTTCACGACTCCCTTCGCGATGGTGCGCGCTGGCGACACGGAGTACCTCGTCGATGTCGCGGGACGCCGCTTGGGAATGACATGGATCGCCGGAACTCGCCCCGCCACTCCGCACTACCCATCCATCGTTGGGACGCAGTGGGCTCCACCGGACGAAATCGGGGCGCAGTGGAAAGGCGGCGATGTCACGGCAGGACTGGAACTCGCCAAGTTTCTCGCGCACAAGAAGTGGTTCCATCAAGTGAGTGCGATTGATGTGAGTCAGTTCACTGACTTACGCACGCTCGCGATCGTTGCCGCCGGCGGCGGCACGATTGTGTGGGGATTGCCGCCGAACGATCACGATGCGGCGGAAGTTATTCCGGAAACAAAGTTGAGCTACATCGACCACTTCTACACGCGCTATGGTCGCATCGATAGCGGCGCTGGAAAGATGATGGACCTTCGAGGCGATCTCGTAACGCTCGCAGGCGGCTCACGCGAGTGAGCAACCTCGCGCACTCCCCGTTGCGCGTGCGCGTTCCGCGCGGACTGCTGATTCTTACGGGATGTTGGGTCTTCGCTTCGTGGGCGTTTCTCTTTGGACTTCGCCCACCCATTCAACCCCAAGCGGCGAGCTACGGACCGTCAGTCCAGCTCTTCTTCACCCTCCTTGCGGTTGGCATCTCGGTGGCGTGGCCACTCTTTCGACTCAGCGGCGCTCCCCTTCCACCTCTACGCCAGTCTCTGTTTGACGCGGCGGTCATCGGCACGGTGATGCAACTCATCCTATGGCCGGCACGGCTCCTCACGCTCTGGAGCGTCGACCGAACCGGGCTTCTCGACATCGGGCTGTGCGGAGTGCTGCTTGCCACCGCCTCGATACTCACCATAGGACTCGCAACGCAATCCCCGACGCGACGAGCAGCCTGGATGATCTTGTTCGTCGCGTTGTCGATTCTTCCGACTCCGATCGCATCGAATCCCGACGCAGCAGAGCCATTTTTCCCGTGCTTCCCGAACGCGTCCTTGGTCTATGCGATTGCGCAGTCCGCGCCAACGGTCCCGTCCGATGCGTTGCGCGAAGCGACTCGAGAAGCGCTTGCGAGCGCGGCACTTCTGTTCTGCGGAGCGATCGTCGTTGTGTTTGTCCGCAACTGGCGGGCGCGAAGCCTCAACGGAAGTACTTGCCCCCTCCGCAAAGTCGTGTAGACTTTCGCCCCGACGCGGGTTTGCCTGTTCAAGGCAGCACCCGCGTTAGTCTTTCTCATCGTGTGTGCGCGCGACAACTTGTTGGACTCACCTGTCACTGTCCCCATTTTTCCGAACGCACTAGACCACATCGATCTCGCTGGGCCTCATCATGGACTTCATCACCGCAGATGAAAAATTGCAGTTAGAACGGTCGCTCACGGAACTCCGCGCCAATGAGCGGGTCCTGGTGCAGCGCATTACCGAGGCCAGAGCACTCGGCGATCTTCGCGAAAACGCGGAGTACCACGCGGCTCGCGAGGACAAGGCGCTGAACGAGGCCAAGATCAAGGAAGTCGAGTCGCGACTCGCCACGGCGCAGATTGCCGACGCATCCAACCTCCCACAAGACATTGTGTTCGTTGGATCAACCGTCAAACTCCGCGACATCCTTTCCGGCGAAGAAGACCTCTACCGTCTTGTGGGCCTCTCCTCCGGACGGTTCGACATGGACTACACCGAAGTCACTGTCACGAGCCCAATGGGAAGTGCACTCATGAGTGCGCGCGTGGGCGAAACAGTGCGCGTCGATCTTCCCCGTGGAGAACGCCGCTTCCTCATTATTGAGATTGCGGTTTAGTTTTCCGGCGCTGCGGGGGAAGCGTCCCGACGCGTCCACAGCAGCCGCGCCCCGAGCGGGACGCCCTCGCGTGTTTCGACGAATCCATCCGGCCAACGGACTTCGATGTCCACGCGCTGCACTCCGTCGGAAAATCCGAAGTGTGCCTCAGGCGCGTTGTTTGACATGAAGGGACCGCCGCCCCAAAGCCAGCGGCGTTGCGTCTGCACGACGGGCAGCCCCGCCTCGGTCGAGGTCACGCGCGCAGTGATGACGGCTCCGACTGCACTGCGATTGCCGATTCCGGCACGAAGATCTCGGGGCATGACCTCAATCCAATTCGATCTGGGTGAAGCCTTGGAAACCGCGTCGTTGCGATAGACGCGAAGCGGCGATCCGATGCCGCCCACGATGACATCGACATCTCCATCCTGATCGAAGTCGGCGAAGACTGCGGTGCGGTCAATGTGCGCCGCCCCAGGGAGATCACCTGCATCGTCCACTCGCTCAAATCGTTTCCCGCGCCGCTCCATCAAGAGTGGTGGCTGCATCCTCTCGCTATCCATCGTGGCCTTCGCGGCCTGCGGATAGACATGCCCGTTCACCGTCAACAGATCCTCGTCTCCGTCAAGGTCGAAATCGTAGAACCCACTCGCCCAACCAACGAGCGGGCGACTCGGCGCCGCAATCCCAAACTGATTGGAACGATCATCGAAGTTGGCACCGTCAAGATTGAGATGAAGGGTGTTCACATCACTCGAAAAGTTCGACGTGAAGAGATCGGGTCGGCCGTTCGCATCCACGTCAGCAATCGCGATTCCCATCGTCGCTTGGGCGATCCCCTCTCCATTGAGCGCGACTCCGCTGCGAAGTCCCTCATCGACAAATCGAAACGGAGCCGTTGCCGTCAAGAGGCCATTCGGCTGCGAGTCATTACCGACGAAGATGTCCAATTCGCCATCGCCAGTGAAGTCAAGCACTGCGACATTGAGGCCAAACGCGGGTCTGACTGCGAGAACTCCCGACTCCGCGCTGCGATCAACAAAGTTTCCTTGACCAACATTCTCAAAGAGACTGTCCGCTGTCGCAGCGTAGCCCTTCGGACCCGCCATGACTTCGATGCCCTTGAAGTTCGCGCGCGGCAGCGGATGGAGCGGATCAAACGCCAGGTACTTGGTGACATACAGGTCGAGGTCGCCGTCCTTGTCGAAGTCGGCAAACGCAGCGCTCGTGCTCCACTCCGTGTCGGCGAGTCCCGACCGCTGCGTTGCGTCTCGGAATTGACCCTTTCCGTCATTGAGCCACAGCGCGTCCGGTCCGAAGCACGCGAAGAAAATGTCGTCGCTGCCGTCTCCGTTCACATCGCCAACCGCCGCACCGAAGCTCCATCGACTGTGCGCAAGCTTCGCTTGCTCAGTCACTTCAACGAATTGGAGCCCACCGTCATTGCGAAAGACCCGCGCGCCCGGTCCCTGTTCTGGATTCGCGAGCGTCGCACCGTTTGG
>SXUJ01000081.1 GCA_005790565.1 Planctomycetia bacterium | reverse complement strand
GGGAAAATCGACGCTCTTGCGCATGCTCGCCTCGCGCGAAGAACCAGACGACGGCGCGATCCAATCCGCGCGCGGCACGGTGACGGTGTACATCCCGCAGCGCGAAACATTCGCTGAAGGAGTTAGCGCAAGGCAAGCAGCGACCGATGCAGCGATGCCTTGCGCACGCTGCCATGGCGATCGCCACGAAGCGGAGGTACTCGCGGCGGTCATCCTCGGCAAGATTGGCTTCGATGAGGAGCGCATGGATCGACCACTGCTTTCGCTCTCAGGTGGCTGGCAGAAACGCGCGGCGATTGCGTGCGGCCTTGCGGCTGCCGGCGGAAGTCCCGACCTTCTCTTACTGGATGAACCGACGAATCATCTCGATGTCGAAGGCATCCTCTGGCTCGAACGTTTTCTCGTCAAGGGCGCGGCGGACATTCACGCGGGAAGCGTAGTCTTCGTCACGCACGACCGCGTGTTTCTTGAACGGGTGGCCACGCGCGTGGGGGAACTCTCGCGTGCCTACCCTGGCGGTCTCTATCTCGCGGACGGAAATTTCTCCGAGTTTCTCCGGCGAAAG
This sequence comes from Planctomycetia bacterium, assembly GCA_005790565.1. Lineage (GTDB taxonomy): Bacteria > Planctomycetota > Phycisphaerae > Phycisphaerales > SM1A02 > F1-140-MAGs142. Next base: position 2,262 of record SXUJ01000081.1, on the reverse strand, counting down.
AGCGAGTTTCTCGAAGCCCAAGCGCGCATGGAAGCCACGCTTGCGAACGAAGTTCGCATCGACAACGCGTGGCTCGGTCGCGGCGCGCAAGCACGACGGACGAAGGCCAAAGGACGGATCGAGGACAGCGCCGAGCGCCGCGATCAACTTGCCGACCTCCAACAACGCAACACTGCCGCAGCCAGCGGCGGCGCGCGCGTGGACTTCACCGCGAGTGGTCGACGCACGCGCAAGCTCATCGCCGCGCATGGCATTGCGAAGTCGATGGGCGGACGCCTGCTTTTCCGCGAACTCGATCTCGAACTTGTGAATGGGCAGTGCCTCGGCTTGATGGGATCCAATGGCTCGGGCAAGACGACCTTGCTTCGGGTGTTGCTCGGCGAACTCCAACCGGATGCGGGCACGGTCGTGCGCGCCGATCCACCGCCGCGCGCGGTGTTTCTTTCGCAGGCGCGCGTCGAACTTCCGGCCCAGACCCTGTTGAAGGACGCGATCTCCCCGCATGGTGACAAGGTGCGATTCCGTGGCGCCGAAATGCACATCACCGCGTGGTCGCGAAGGTTTCTGTTCAATGACGATCAACTCTTGCAGTCGGTCGCGCAACTCTCCGGAGGCGAACTCGCACGGGCGCACATTGCGCGAATGATGCTTGAGCCTGCTGACATTCTCGTCCTCGATGAGCCGACGAATGATCTTGATCTTCCCACGCTCGCGGTCCTCGAGGAGTCGATTGAAGACTTCCCTGGCGGTGTACTGCTCGTGACGCATGACCGCGCGATGCTCGAACGCTTGGCGGAGAAAATCGTCGTGCTCGGTGCGCCTGACGCAGTTCCAAGCACCGTCACGAGTCTCGACCAAGCGCTGCGCGCCTTGAGTGCGTTCGAGCGAGCGTCCATGCTTGCCGAGAAAGAACCCGTCGCCAAACAGAGCCATGCGGAGGCAAACAAGCCAATCGCACCCGCGCCGAAGAAGAAGCTGAACTACAACGAGCAACGGGAGTTTGACGCGATGGAAGCCAACATCGCCAAGGCAGAGGCGCTCGTGACAAAGCTCGACAAAAAAGTCAACGAACCCGGCCTGCTCAGCGACCACGCGAAGTATTCGAAGGCATGCGCGGAACTCGGGGACGCGCACGCGAGCGTCGCCGCGCTTTACGCACGCTGGGCGGAACTTGAATCGAAACTCCGGTAGCCACTGAACGGTAGAATGCGGGGAGACTCGCATGCCGCAGGATCCCGGTGACTTCGACAACTCCATCGCGCGCGTCCGCGCCGCTGCAATGGCGCACAACAACCGCGCGTGGGAGCTCGTGGAACAGGAGACGCGCAGCTTCAACGAAGTGAGGGAGATGTGCGAAGCGGCGATCTCCGCCCAAGCAATGTGGGCGCACACGATGAAGCACGCCGTGTGCATCGAGCGCCTCCGCGCCGAGCAGCTCGTCGCCTGCGCGATGGCGCGAGCAGATCGCATGGAAGAAGCACAGCAGGCCGCACAATCCGCGAAAGAATCCGAAGCCGCGCTCGACGCAAGCGCCGTCACCAACTTCGATCGCGTCATGACCATGATCGCGCGAGCGAATGCGCACACTCAGCGCGAGTTGGAACCCACGGTGCTGACTGCGATCGACGCGCTCGACGAAAGTGAACGCGCACTGGCGATGCGACTACTCCCCGGGGTCTGCCGCCGACGGCGAGCGATTGCAGCAGAAACTTGCCGAGGATCTCGCTTCGATCAACCTGTGCGCAGTAGGCTTTCGACGTGATCGCGCGCCTCCAACCTCGGCGCAGGATCACTGGCGAACCTCACAATCGTGAATCGAAGGCGCGACGGATTGACCCTTCGCCGAAGCAGCCGAGCACGGACTGCTCCGTCGGCGTGATGCGAAACACGGCCCACTGCCCGAACTGAGCGCCGATCGCACGGGCTCGCTCGTCGCTCAAACCGACGACGCACCAGCTCTCCTCGGCGTAGTCGGAGGTCGGGTCGCTCCCGAGTGCGGGAACCGGCTGGCAGCCCTCGGATTCGAGCAGCTGCCGTAGCGCTTCGTTTGCAGCATCGTTTGCCGCACGGCTTGGACGATTGCGTCCAGGGTTCCAGGCGGTGAGCACATGAACCGTTCCAAGCTGCGCTGCGGCATGATGGGCGAACATCCACTCCCCTTTGACCTTGGCCCGGACGAGGATGACTAGATAAAGGTCGGCGAGAGATTCGTGCTCGTGCTGATCAGGCATCGGCAGACACTCACCACGGCCTCGACAACCG
>SXUJ01000080.1 GCA_005790565.1 Planctomycetia bacterium | reverse complement strand
CAGATCATCTTCGGGTCGAACAATGTCGGATTTTTCTCAGGCATTACGAGCAACCTCATGGCGTTCGTGACTGAGCTCGGCAGTGGCGGATTCGTGGGTCTGATCGCGCTCCTTGTGATCATCTCTGTCTTTACGAAGCGCAGTGCAGCCGCCTGATTCTGTTCAAGCATTCGCCATCGATTGATCGCTGGGGTCGGAGCACCTTGCTTCGACCCCTTTTCATTGCCTCGGGCCTCGTTCGTTGGTGATACGAGTTTGGTCGCCAACCTCCGGCGCGCCGAGGCCGATCCCAACGATCGCGTTCTTCATATCCGGCGTAAGCGAAGTGGGAAGTCCATCCGCGTGCAACCATAACGCGCGGAGGTCGCGCTGTTACGCGACGATTTCAGGAACAACGCGACCCTTCACATCCGTGAGGCGGAAGTCGCGACCGGCGTGATTGAAGGTCAGCGTCGAGTGATCAAGACCCATGAGGTGCAAGGCCGTCGCGTGCCAGGCGTGAATGTCCATGACGCCGTCGACCGCTTCGCCACCGGTTGCGTCAGTACTTCCATAGCTGAGGCCGCCTTTGACGCCGCCGCCCGCCATCCAAATGGTGAACCCCTTCGCGTTGTGATCGCGACCATCGCCATTCTGCGCGTATGGAGTTCGACCAAACTCGCCGCCCCAAATGACGAGCGTGTCATCGAGCATGCCTCGTTGCTTGAGATCGGTGAGGAGCGCCGCAATCGGTCGATCGACCGCGCCGCATTGTCGTTCCAGGTCGGTGCGCAGATTTCGGTGGGTGTCCCATCCGCCTTGCGAGACTTCAATGAATCGGACGCCCTCTTCGGCGAATCGTCGGGCGAGCAGGCACTGCCGCCCAAAGCCGTCCGTTGCAGCTTGGCCGATGCCGTACATGTCGAGCGTGGACTGTTTCTCGTTCGTGAGGTCGATCAACTCGGGAACTTCTGCTTGCATTCGGAAGGCGAGTTCGTAACTCTCGATGAGTCCCTCGATCGCGCTGTCCTTTTCACGACGCTGGCGTTCTTTATTGAGTGTTTGGACGAAGTCGATTTGCTCACGCTGGGCGCCTCGTGTGTAGCGATCATTGCGAAGGTCCTCGACAGGTTCATCCGGCGTTGCCTGTCCGCGACCCCCGCCGCCTCCACCCCGATTTCCATTGCGACCGACATCGACGCGCGTGCCTTGCACCGACGCTGGGAGGAAGGACGCGCCGTAGTTCTGCGCGCCGCCATTGCCCGCGCCCGGATTGATCGTGATGAAGCCGGGCAGATTTTCGTTTCCACTTCCAAGTCCGTAGAGCACCCATGAACCGAAGCTCGGTCGCACAAACTGGAACGAGCCGGTGTGCATCATGACACTCGCTTGCGCGTGTGCAGGGACGGCGGTCTTCATGCCGCGCAGGAGGCAGAGGTCATCCGCGCGGTTTCGAACATTTGGGAAGAGGTCGCTGATCCACAGTCCGCTCTTGCCTCCTTGTTGAAACTTCCATGGGCTCGCAAGCAGTTGGCCGCTCCCTCGACCCACGGAGAGATTCTTTCCGTCGGCGTTTTCGAGTTCTGGTTTGTAATCGAAAGTGTCGAGGTGGCTTGGTCCGCCAGCCATGTAGAGGAAGATCACGCGTTTGGCTTTTGCGGACATCCCTCCCGAAGCGCGCGCGGGGCGACCGTCGGGGCCGAGGATCGCGTTCGCCATCGAGTGCTGCGCCAACATTGCGGCGAAGGCCATCGCGCCGAATCCGCACCCCACGCGAGTGAGCATCTCGCGGCGGGAGAACGCTGTTTCAGAATTGGAGCAGCAATCAAAGTGCATTGGAATCTCCTTCAATCTCAATCGAGGGTGCGAAACTCGGCGGTCGCGAAGAGAGACTGGCAGAACGCGCTCAGCGCAATGAGTTCTGGATCGTTGGGAATGGTGGAGTCGCTTCGCCCCATGCGTTCGCGGATGCGCTGCACAGCCGGCTGATTGCCACGGCGATTACCGCGAGATTGCGCCGGGGCCTCTTGGGGTTGCGCGGCGCTCGAGCGTGACGCGAGTTGCTCGAAGTGCTTGATGAACGCGCGTGACGCGGTCGCCTCTGCCGAGGTCGGCTTCCGACCGAGCGCGAGGAGGAAGCCGCGCTGCACACGCTCGTCGGCTGTGCCCGCCTCACGCTGGAGTCGCTGCGCAAACGCGTCTGCGAGACGCAAGACATTTTCGTCGTTGAGTAAATAAAGTGCTTGAGTGGGCACGGTGGTTTCGTCACGGTCGCCAGTTACAAAGCTCGATTCTGCAAAGTCAAAGACCTGCATAGACTGCGGGATCGCATCGCGCACGACCGGCAAGTAGAGACTTCGCGAGCGGCTTTCGGGGATGAGGAGTTGCATGAATTGGTCAAGGCGCGCGGAACCTTCGACCATGTTGACCATGCTGCCGACTGGGCGTTCGAGTTCGAGCGTTCCGGCGGCGGCGAGCATCGAATCGCGAATCGCTTCGGCTTCGAGTCGTCGGTGCGGCATGTGGCCATACCAATCAGCATCCGGGTCGTTTTTCGCCTGTGCCGCATCAGGCGTGCTATCAAGTTGATACGCATGGGAGAGCACGAGTGCTTTGATGAGCGCCTTCGTGTTCCATCCGTTCTCCATGAAATCGACCGCGAGCGCGTCGAGGAGTTCGGGGTGCGTGGGCGCTTGGCCACTCGAACCGAAGTTGTCCGGCGTTCTGACGAGCCCCTTGCCGAAAAGATGGAGCCAGACGCGATTGACCCAGACGCGGGCTGTGAGCGGATGCGTGTCGCTTGCGATCCATTGCGCGAGCTCAAGCCGTCCGCTCGTCGCACTCGGAAGTTCAGGCGTGCCGCCCGCGCACAGGACTTCAGGCACGCCGCGCGGCACGATTGCGCCAGCTTTATCAATCTCACCGCGTTCAAGCAGTGGGACGGCGATCGCGCGTCCGGATTCAGCGACACCCATCGCCAGGAGGTTGCCCGTTGTTGCCTTGCCATCTGTATCACAGCGCGTCGCGAGGTGGTCGTAGACATCAAGCTGGCCACGAGCGATTCGGATCCGTTGCGCCGCTTGCAGATCGATCTTGGGTTTCTCGCCACGGCTCTCGGCAAGGCGCGCTTCGCGTAGTTCGGCCTCGGTGGGGGCGCCTTCGATCGCTGCTGTGATGCGATCGTACGCGGCCGCGAGCAATCGCTGCACGGACTCGGGCTGCGTTGGTCCGAGTGGAAGCCCCGCGTTTTCTGGGAGGCGAATGAGTTGTGCGGGGTGGTTGTTCTGTTGTTGGGCGACCGTCCCGTAGCGCGTTTCTGTGGAAGCAAAGATTCCCGCGAGCGCGTAGTAGTCCTTCTGTGGTATCGGATCAAACTTGTGATCGTGGCAACGGGCGCAGGCAACGGTCGTCGCCAAGAGTCCTTGGCTCACCGCGTCAATCTGTTCGTCGATGAGATCGGCTTGGAACTGCGCACGCCCCCGTGCGTTGTGGCTCTTCGTCCCGAGCGCGAGGTATCCAGTCGCAATCCATAACTGCGCGAACTCTGCATCGTCGTGCGCGGGCAAGAGGTCGCCCGCAAGCTGTTCGATGAGGAAGCGGTCGTAAGGGGTGTTCTTATTGAATGCGTCAATCACCCAGTCGCGGTACCGCCACGCGTGGGGATACAGAACGTTCGATTCCTTGCCGCTTGACTCTGCGTATCGCGCCACGTCCAGCCAGTGTCGACCCCAGCGTTCACCGAACGCGCTCGAGTCGAGCAAGCGATCGACCGCCTGCTCGTAGGCGTTGGCCGACTTGTCGCGAATGAATGCGGCTACCTCAGGAGGCGACGGCGGCAGACCGGTGAGGTCGTAGGTCACCCGCCGCAGGAGTGTCGATTTGTCTGCATCCTTCACCGGAGAGATGTCGTGTGCTTCCATGGCGTGGAGCAGGAAGTAATCGACATCGGTGCGTGGCCACGCACTCTGCTTCACTTCGGGCAGCGCGGCGCGGGTTGGGAGTTGGTACGCCCAGAACTCTCGACCCTTTTCGATATCCATTGTCCCTGCATGCGCGGTCGGCGTCGAGGCGGTCGTTCCGAGAGTCTCTCTCGCGCGTGGGTCTGGGCAGCCCATTTCGACCCATCGCTCGAAATCCGCGATGACCGCGTCGGAGAGCTTTCCCGATGGTGGCATTTCATAGTCTTCGTCCGTGTGTCGCAGTGCGAGAATCAAGATGCTCGAATCGGGGTCGCCTGGCACGATTGCCGGTCCACTCTCACCGCCACGCAACAGGGCGTCTGGTGTGTCGACACGAAGTCCGCCACGGACGCGCGAACCTTCACTGTGACACTTGAAGCAGGCGCCGCTGAGCACCGGTCGAATCTTGCTCTCAAAGAAACTGATTTCCGCCTGCGTGAGTTCAGACGGATCCTTCTGCCGAATCTCATGCATGCCCATCTCGCTCATGGCGGCACCGTTCATCGAATCATCGTGCATCATGCTCTCTCGCCTTTGCGAGGCGGGGCGATCGGGCGATGGAGGTGGCGCTGCAACACTCGCGAGCGACGCGGTCAAGACCGTCGTTGGCAGCAGGATCGCATAGCGCACCCCAAGTGGGCGTGATGGCGTCAAACGCATCAAAGCGAGGGGTTCCATGATGGGGATAACGCGTTCAAGCTCCGAGTGATTGCATGGCAGTCGAGAGATTGCCGCCTCTGCGTGAATTCGGCGGAAATGCCTACACCGCAGGGGGCGTTCGACGATCGGCGGTTATGGACTCGCATCAGCGCGAAGCCAGAACCTCTTCGGCCAATGCTTCTGCGGGGGTTTGAGGCGCGTGCATGCTTGTGGTTTGCGACTCGGCCGCTGCGGCATTCGCTTCCGCGACCGTTTCGTGGTAACCACCAAACGCGGCGATCACGCCATCGCCGACTCCCAGCAGCGCCCATCCGGCGATAAGACCCGCGCAGACCGCTTCCTTGGAATCAACCCACAGGCGCCATCCGAACGATCCGATCTTTTCGTGATACCTCCGTTCGAAGAACGCAAAGATCAGCGCGCCGAGGAACATCATGAGCGTGGAGTCAGGAGGCAGCACGACGCCAAGACCGATGCCGACGGCGCTGAGTGGGAAGCGACCCTTGCTCGCAATGCGCCAGGCCTCAAACAGAATCGCAATGATCGCGCCGAGGAGCATCGCCCACGCCGCGGAAACCGGAAGGACTCCCCAGAACTTTGCGATGCCATCGGCACCGGTTTGCACGAGTTGGACGCCTTCTTTTCCCATGCCGCCGATCACATCAGAGATTGCAGCCCACTGAATCGCGCCAGGAACCGCCCAAGACTTCGTGATGTGATCCTTGATCGAGACATCCGGCTGCTGGTTGGACATGAAGAGAATGAAGAAGAGCGGTGTCGACGCGAGCGCTCCCGCGAGGATGCCGATGCAGTGCCCAACGGCCTGCTGCCGCGGCTTCGCACCGAGCATGTAGCCGGGCTTGATGTCCATCAGCAGGTTCGATGCGTTCGACGCTACCTCCGTCGTCACGCCAGCGGTCATGAGATTGGTTGCGGGATTTGTTGGCGCCATCGTGCCAAAGGTGAACTGGGTGATCTTCGAGAGTGAGCCGGTGGGTGTTGTCGAAGTCAACGCGGTCGCGTTGGCGGCGATCAGGGTGAGCAGAATGATGAGCGGAATGGAAAGGGCGCCGATGAGCGGATCCACATCGAACCAGAGCCAGTTGAGCCAGATGATCGCTGCCGACGCGATGGGGATTCCGATGACGCTCCACTTGATGGGGAACTCGATGTGCTTGACGCAGTCCTCGGATTTCGCTTTCCTCGAGAACAGTCCACTGAACGCGCTCAAAATGACCTTCGGCTTGGCGAAGAGTCCCACCATCGACGCCGTAACCATCATCGCAACGCCCCACCAAAGGCACCAAGAATTGGTGAGATGCGGCCGACCGAAGACTGCATCCGCCATGGCGTAGGTTCCATCCGGTTGGACAATGGTTTTCCAGTTCTTTGGGACGATTTCGCCCGCAGAAATCATCATCGGGGCGACGATGAGGAAGTTCACGACCATGCCGATGAAGACGCTCGAAGCGACGCGCATACCCATCAAGCCGCCGGCGCCGACCATGGAGAGGTCGAAGACCACATGGGCGCCGAGTTGATCGAGGCTCACGCCCTTGACATTGGGCACCCAAAGGCCGTGGTTGTTTTCGGCCAGTTTGTAGTACCAGGCATCGAGGCGGTCGGGAATCTTGACGAGCTGCTCCTTCGCGATCTTTGTTCCAAGCATCGAGATCTGCAGAATCGCCATGTATCCGCCAGCGGTGACGAGTTGCAGTCCCGCGCCGAGCATCGCGGCAACGGCGAGGGCCTTCGCCTTGAATACGCCATCATCGACGCCCTTCCCCGCACTCCCATGTGGATTGCTGACGGGCATGTCATTGACCATGTTCTTCGTGCCACCTTGCGGGGCGTCGGGATAGAGAGAGTCAAGAACGACCGCACAGGCGCGTCCTTCCGGAAATGGTTGTTGCTCATCATTGATGAAGCGGCGTTTCATCGGGAACGCGACCATCACTCCTAGGAGGCTGGCGATGACATTCCAAATGAGCATCTTGTGCCACTCCATCGTGGAGTTGGTCACGAACATGTACGCCATCAGCGCTGAGATGAGGGGGCCCGTCATGTACCCCGCGGCCGTCGCGATCGATTGCACCGCGTTGTTCTCTAGAATCGTCATGTCTCTGCACGCCGAGGCCCGTGAGAGCGCGCGAAAGATCACGAAGGAGAGAATCACGCTCGTCACACCGACACCGAGCGTCCAGCCGGTCTTCGCGCCGATGTAGAGATTGGTTGCCGAGAGAACCCCGCCAAGGAGGAAGCCGGTGAGGGACGCGCGCAGCGTTAGTTGCGGCATGCTCCCACGGAAGACATTCTCCAGCCACCAACGATCCTTCTGTTCACGAGTCCAAGTGCGAACCGCTTCGTCCGTCAGGTGGGGCAATGCCATAGACGGGCAATGTAAACCCTTCCGCGAAGTTTGCGGGTGCACGCACCGGGTGCGGGGCGTCAGGCTTCCACTGAGGGGAGGCTCGCGTGGCGGGTGGGGGATCGTCGCGCGGGCGAAGTGCCATTCTCGATTTCTGTCACTCCGAGGAGGAGATTCACTCGGACGACAGGTTCATCGTGCTTGCGGCTGAGCCCGCGCAGAGTCGCCGCGTGGAATCTCGCGCGCAGCGCGTCGAGTTCAGCGACAAGCTCATTCGCTTCCGCTTCCGTCAACAGGGCCTCGTCAGAAGTGAGGGAGTGTCGGTTTGCCTCTCGGGCATGGGCTCTGGACGCGCGGTCGGTATAGACCCGCTCTGCCGTCCGAAGCGTCCCACGAATGACCTCATCCCAACCCTCAGCGCCTGCCTCGGTGCTCTCATCGAAACTGAAACTTATGCCGTCGAAAGGAAACGCGTACTGGGTCGCGCCTTCTATGCCCAATCGGTTCAGCACGCCGGCCCTCTCGAGCGCTTCCAGATGCGGATAGACCGATTGCGGTGGCTGCCCGAGCCAGCGCGCGGCATCCGCCACGGACCGCGGTTTCTGGTCGAGGAAGGCTCGAAGGACTCGGCTTTTGGCGGCACTTCTGAACAATCGCCACTGCTGAGGCGTTCGAACTTGGTAGATGCGTGGGGAGTGCACGACTCAAATATAGCGCCGTACATAGCCTATGCACGAATTCTCGGAACTTTCTACACAGATCGAGGGGGCAGAGGCAGCTCCGGACAACCCGGAAGTGCGCCATTCGTCGCTGAAATGGCGACACGCGAAGCTTATCTGTAATCATGGATCCCGATATCATTGTTTTCCCGGCGGCTGTTTGAATGCGCCGAGTTTTTCTGCCATCACGAACTCAGAAAGTGACCACTCATGTACGGAAAGCAGACCGAGACAGCAATCGCAGCAATGAGTCGGCTCGCGGAAGTCTGGGATGGCGGAACAACCCGTCTATCCGCGGTGGAAATCGCTGATGCGCGCGGGCTGCCCCATGCCATGGTCGCGAAGCTGCTCGCCACACTCTCCCAGGCGCGATTGGTCGTTGGCGCTCCTGGGCCAGGGGGTGGTTACACGCTCGGCCGAACTCCGAAGGAGATCTGCCTTGCGGAGGTTGCGCGGTTGTTCGAGCGAGAGGACCAGAGCGATCTCTGTCCGTTCGGCGGAGGTGTGTGCGGGGTTGGAACTCCTTGCGCGATTCACGACCGCCTAGTTTGGATGCAATCTTCGGTGAGGAAGTTCTTGACGGACACAACTTTCGAGGAGTTTCGAGTTGCCGTGCAAGAAAAGGGATTGAAGCCGGTTGCGAAAGGGGTTCGCGCGCCAAGTGCTCGCGAGAGCTACCGCGCGACCCGAACGCGCAAGACTCCGTAATGATCCTCGCGTTCGCTCTGCTCGCGCTTGCGCATCATGTTGACGCGCGGCATCATCCTTCGCCATGAGATGGAGTGCATGCTTCCTTGCCGCTGCCTGTGCCGTGGTTCTTTGTGCGTGCGGCGCGCGAGTGAAGGTCGAAGGAAACGCCGAACGCGCGTGGCAGGTCACGCTCGCGACGCTTCGCGCAACCGGGGCGATGACCGAAGCGGATGAGGCTCGTGCGCGGATCGGGGGAGTGTCGCGCCCGCGCATTGATCGGGATGTGGGGGAGATTGACCTTTCGTTTGTCGGGGACTTCTACCGTGGCGAGAGTGCGCTCTTTGTGTTCGTCGATGTCTCCGATCCCGAGGTCATCGTCGAGCGCGAGATCCGGTTTGGCATCGACTCGGAACTTGGAAACTTCGTCGTGCGAAGCGGGCGTGCGTTACAGTCGCGCGCCACAGAGCAGTTCGCTCGTCGATTCGAGGCGGCCTTGAAGGTCGTCGACCTTGAGGTTCCGCAATCGATCTTGGCTGAGCCCACTCCACAGCGTTGAGATTCCATTGGTTCCACGGCAAAAACATCTCGCCCCGAAGCAGCGTTGGGACCTCCCGCGGTTTCCTCGCAAAGTGGTGTTGCTCGGCGCGGGGGGCATTGTGACGAATGCGCATTTGCCCGCGTACCGTGCGCTGGGGTTGGAAATCGCGGGAGTGTTTGATCTCGATGCCGCGCGCGCCCATGACTGCGCTTCAATCGCGAACGCTCGCGTGTTCGAGTCGCTTGACGCTGCGCTCGACTATCCTGGGGGCGTCTTCGACCTCGCGGTTCCACCACAGGCGATCGAGTCGATTCTTCCCCAGATTCCTGAAGGATCGGCCGTGCTCATTCAGAAGCCGTTCGGTCGGGACCTTGCGGAGGCGTCGCGGCTTCTCGAGATCATTCGTGCTCGTCACCTCGTTGCGGCGGTCAACTTCCAACTGCGCTTCGCGCCCTCGATGCTGGCCATTCACGATCTTGTGGCTCGCGGTGCATTCGGGCGCATCGTCGATTGCGAAGTCAGTCTGCATTGCGCCATGCCGTGGGAGAACTGGCCTTTCATGGCGCAGTATCCCCGTATGGAGTTGCTTATGCATTCGATTCACTACCTCGACTTGATTCGTCACTTGTTGGGCGCGCCGCGAGGGGTGTGGGCGCAGACTGTGGCTCATCCACACGCGCGGCAATTGGCAAGTTCTCGCTCAGCGGTGATTCTGGACTACGGAGCGGAGATGCGTGCGTTGGTCGCGACGAACCATCATCACAGTTTCGGTGCTCAACAGCAGCGCAGTGAACTGCGAATTGAAGGGACGAGTGGTGCGGCGATTGCGAGCATGGGTGTGAATCTCGACTACCCACATGGCGCGCCGGACACCTTACGGGTGCATTTGTCGTCAAGCGAGGGCTGGCAGCCTGTCTCACTGCGCGGATCGTGGTTTCCCGAGGCGTTCGAGGGTCCAATGTGCAATTTGCAGCGGTATTTTGCGGGCGAGGATGAAGTCCTCGTGTCAAGCGCGCAGGATGCGTGGAACACCATGGCGCTCGTCGAAGCGTGCTACGCAAGTAGTCATCACGGTGCGACGCCGATCGCGCACTTGTCGGATGCCGCGAGAGAAGGCTCGTGACTATGCAGCGGATCGATGCACACTTGCATGTGTGGGATCCCGCGCGCGGAGATTATGGTTGGCTTGCGGGCGCGCCGTCGGCGTTGCAGCGAGCGTTCTCGATCGAGGAGGCGCTGGAAGTACTCGACGAAAGTGCGATGCAGCACGCCGTGCTCGTGCAAGCTGCGCCGACGCTTGCGGAAACCGAGTACCTGTTGGCAATCGCTGCGCGCTGCAAGCGAGTCGCGGGTGTTGTGGGATGGTTGCCGCTCACGGGCGCAGGCGACACGCGCCGTGAACTTGCGATGCTCCGCGGGAAGGTTGGTGGAGTTGCGCTCATTGGGGTACGCCCGATGCTGCAAGACCTATCCGAGGACGCGTACCTCTTGCGTGACGAAGTTGTGGATTCACTCTCAGCGCTCGCGCACGAGGCACAGCCTCTCGTGTTCGACGCGTTGGTGCTTCCGAAGCACCTTCGGGTACTGCGGGCGTTCATGGATCGCGCCTAGCGTTTCAAGCGTCCGATGACGGTTGTCCTCGACCACCTCGCGAAACCATCGGTCGAGTCCGGATCACAATGGCGCCACTGGCGGAGCTGGGTCGAACAGCTCCGCGAAATCGCAAGGTGCCCTCACGCGTTCTGCAAAGTCTCAGGCCTTCCTGCGCAGGCGAGCGCGAAAACGAGCGCAGACTCGTTTCGCCCTTACATTGAAGCTGCGCTCGAGTGTTTCGGTGCAGAACGCTTGATCTGGGGCAGCGATTGGCCTGTCGTGACGCTCCATAGCTCCATGCAAGCGTGGCAGGAGGCTGTTGGGGCCTGCCTGAATCAACTGTCGCAGTGTGAACGCGATGGAGTCTTTGGCGCCAACGCGCAACGCGCGTATTCGCTTCGGTCCGCGCAACTCGGATAGGCTCTCCCGCGATGCGCGACGCCCGGATTCTTCGATTCGAAGTCATCGACCTTCGATTTCCAACGAGCGATTCGCTTGATGGATCCGATGCGATGCACCCCGACCCGGATTACTCCGCTGCGTATGTGCGCATCATCACGGATGACCAGACGCTGGAGGGTCGTGGTTTCACCTTCACGATCGGGCGCGGCACAGACCTCTGTGTCGCGGCGATCAAGCTTCTCGAACCGTTGGTGGTTGGGCGCTCGCTCTTCTCCATTCGTCAAGAGATGCGCGAGTTCTGGCGCACTCTGACGAGCGATTCCCAGTTGCGGTGGGTCGGACCCGAGAAGGGCGTCGTGCATCTTGCGACGGCGGCAGTTGTCAATGGCGTGTGGGATCTACTCGCCAAAGCGAGTGGTTTACCCCTCTGGAAGTACCTCTGCTCGATGCGTGCGGAAGAACTCGTGTCCGCGATCGACTTTCGATACATAACGGACGCGCTCACGGAATCCCAAGCGCTCGAACTCCTTCGCGCACAAGAGTCAGAGAAGTTGGCTCGCATGCGGGAGATCGAGGGGCGTGGGTACCCCGCCTATACGACGAGTTGTGGATGGCTTGGTTACTCCGATGAGAAGATTCGCCACCTTTGCCGCGAAGCGATCGCCGATGGATTCAGCCACTTCAAGGTAAAGGTCGGAGCCGATCTGGAGGACGACAAGCGAAGACTTCGGATCGTGCGCGAGGAGATCGGACCGGCGCGGAAGCTGATGATCGACGCGAACCAGCGCTGGGATGTGGAGCAGGCGATCTCGTGGACGAAGGAGTTGGCAGCGTTTGATTTGTGGTGGATTGAAGAGCCGACTTCGCCCGACGATGTCCTCGGACACGCTGCGATCGCGCGGGCGGTCGCCCCGATCGGTGTTGCCACTGGCGAGCAGTGTCAGAATCGCGTGATCTTCAAGCAGTTGCTGCAGGCCAACGCGATCGAGTTCTGCCAGATTGACGCCTGTCGGCTCGGTGGTGTGAATGAAGTGCTCGCGGTGCTGCTTCTGGCGCGCAAGTTCGGCGTTCGCGTCTGTCCGCACGCAGGTGGCGTGGGGTTGTGTGAACTCGTCAATCATCTCGTGCACTTTGAATACTGTTGCATTACGGGCAGCGAAGCGGGGCGGGTGTGCGAGTTCGTCGACCACCTCCACGAACACTTCGAGTCGCCATGTGTCGTGCGAGGCGGTCGGTATCAAACACCGACTCAGCCGGGGTACTCATCCGACATCATGGAGGCATCGTTGCGTGCGTTCTCATTTCCGCAAGGGACCGCGTGGCAGGCGCGGCGAACGCCGCTCCATGCCTGTGAAGGAGCGAAAGCATGAGCGATTCGCGCGGACGATTGTTGGGTAAGCGCGCCGTGGTGACTGCCGCGGCGCAGGGCATTGGTCGAGCGAGTGCGATTGCCTTTCTGCGAGAAGGCGCGGAAGTGCTCGCGACGGACATCAATGAGGCTGCTCTGGCTGGACTCGCCGCAGAGTTTCCAAAGGTGCAAACCCGTCGCCTCGATGTGCTGTGCGCGGCGAGTGTGCAGGAAGCATTTGTCGCCTGGGGCCGCACCGATGTGCTTTTCAATTGCGCAGGCATCGTCCATCAGGGATCGATTCTTGATGCGAGCGAAGAGGATCTCTCGCTCGCGCTCCATCTCAATGTTCGATCGATGTTTCGCACGATTCGGGCGTGTTTGCCGTCGATGCTTGCGCATGGTCGCGGATCGATTGTGAACATGGCGAGCGTCGCGTCAAGTCTGAAGGGTGTGCCCAATCGCTTTGCGTATCAGACTTCGAAGGCGGCCGTGATCGGGCTCACAAAGTCGGTCGCGGCAGACTTTGTGGCGCGGGGAATTCGCTGCAACGCAGTCTGCCCAGGCACGGTGCAGACACCGTCCCTCGACGAACGGATTCAGGCACTCGGTGGAGGGACCGAGGTTCGCAACGCCTTCGTCGCCCGCCAACCGATTGGGCGATTGGGGACACCCGAAGAGATTGCAGAGTTGGTGTTGCATCTCGCAAGCGACGAGAGTTCGTACACGACGGGCGCGACATTTGTGGTCGACGGAGGTTGGAGTTGTTGAACACGCAGGTCCCCGCGCCCGCGTTTGATCCCAAGCAGTTTCTCCGAGTGGAGGAGTTTGAAACTGCTGCGTATGCACGCATGACCAAGATGGCGAGTGATTACTTCCGTTCCGGTGCGTGGGACGAGCACACCCTCCGCTGGAATGTCGAAGCGTGGCAAGCGATTCGCATCTTTCATCGGGCGATGATCGATGTGAGTCAACGATCGACGGCGACCACACTGCTTGGATCGCGATCCGCATTCCCGTTCATCATCGCTCCCGCTGCGTTGCACAAACTTGCATGCCCTGAGGGTGAACTCGCGACCGCGCGGGCGGCATCTCGGCGAAGCGTGCCGCTCATTCTCTCCAGTCTCAGTTCCACGGGCGTAGAAGAAGTCTGCCGCGCGGCGAAGGATGTCGATGTGTGGATGCAGCTCTACATCGGCAAGGAGCGATCGCATGTGCTTGACCTCGCCGCACGCGCGCAGGAGGCCGGATGCACCGCGCTCGTACTCACCGTGGACGCGCCGGTTTGGGGAGTCCGTGAGCGCGACATTCGGAATGGGTTCTGTCTCCCCGCGGAGATTGAAGTTGTAAATCTCATGCGGAGCGGGCGCGCGGGTGATGTGCACGCTGCCAAGGGAGGGCTCAGCGGACACTCAGGCGCTGGGATCGCGGAAGCATTCGGTTGGACAATCGACGCATCACTCTCTTGGAAGGACCTTGATTGGTTGGTTTCAAAGCAATCACTCCCGATCATGGTGAAGGGGATTTGTCGCTCGGACGACGCCGAACGAGCGGTGGATGCGGGCGCGAGGGGCGTGCTCGTTTCGAATCACGGTGGGCGGCAACTTGACGGCGCACCAGCGACAGCCGACAGTCTTGAGGCAGTCGCTGATGCCGTGCGTGATCGGGCGTGCGTCATCGTTGATGGTGGGATTCGCCGAGGGACGGATGTGTTGCGAGCGCTCGCACTTGGTGCACATGGCGCAAGTGCGGCCCGACCAATCCTGTGGGGTCTCGGCGCCGGGGGCGAAGAGGGAGTGCATCGCGTGCTCGAACTCTTGCAGAACGAGTTTGATCTCGCCATGGCACTTGCGGGTTGCGCTTCGCTTTCAGAAATCACCGCGGACTTGCTCGTTGGCTAAGCCGCGTCGCATCCGAGACGCGACGCGAGATCCTGCGAAGTCCCTCTTGACACTCGCGAATGTTGGTAAGGCAACGCTCGGCGACTTTGAGCTTCTGGGGATTCGTTCGCGCGCGCAGCTCGCGCGCAAAGACGCATTCGAACTTTACGAAGCGCTTTGCGCATTGACGAGGGAGCGCCATGATCCATGCGTCATCGATGTCTTTCTTGCCTCGATCGCGGAATGTCGCGGTGGAGTTCCCAAGAGTTGGTGGCTCTGGACGGCCTTTCGAAAGGCTGCCTTGCGACGAGATCCGAGTCTGGCGCCCACTGTGGCGCGCCCGCGCCGTGGATTGGCGTGACGGAGTACTGTCGCGCGTCGCGCGTCGCGGGCGCGAGCGGTCGCAGATCTTTGGAACTCGGGTCGACGACCGAGGCACGCGCGGTCGTCACGCGAACCCTTGGAGGAGGAACGCGCCTATCCTCTGCTCCTGATTCACCTTGGCATGGACTTTCCTTCGATCATTCCCTTTGTCGTCAATGCGAGCTATCTTTGGAGCGGCTGTGCGTTTGCGCAGAGTTCTGAGATTCCGAGTACGCCGTCGCCGAGCACTTCGAAAAGTGCCGAGGTCCAGTCCTCTGAGCCGCCGAAGATTTTCGACCCAACCGCCCCGGATGCGGCGAGGCCGGAAGCGGAAGCTGGACCAAATGAGATTCGAAAACCAAGGGCGCTCTGGAATCCGCTCGTTGCTGCCGACAGTGAGTTCGGGAATCTGGAACGGTGGCAATTCAGTTTCGAACCAAGTTCGTGGATCCCCCTTCGCGGGATCGATGTCGCGTCGAGTGTGATCGCGATGCCGGTTGCGCAACTCGACGCCATCGATGCAGAGACGCCCAATCGGTTCGGTTTTTCCGGGCGAGGTGAAGCGTGGTATGACGACCTCATTGGAGTCGTCCTCGATGGTCGCGTCGTGCAGCTTGACGACGCTGACTTGGGCAATGGTCTTGGAACGCGGAGTATTTTCGTGGACGCGCAGACGGCGGTTCGTGTGTACAGCGACGACGAACAGGCGATGGGTGGAATGAAACTCGACTTGCTCGCTGGGACTCGCGTTTATGCGGTTGAGCAGGGGACGCTTGCGCCTGGGTCGGACATGGAAGCAATCGCGGGTGCGCTCGTCGGCGCTCGAGCGTCGTGGAAGATTCTTGGCGGAGTGCGATTCGCCGTACAGGCCGACATGGGAGGCACGAGTCTCGAGGCAGACGCATCGTGGGGGGCGGTCGCGCAGCTTGCCATCGATCTGCCGGAGCAATGGTCGTTCTCGCTCAACGCGGGTTGGCGAACTCTCGATGAGACATTCATGGCTCCGATTGGGAATCAATCCGGAGAAGCTCCTGCTGGCGTTGCGACGGGCGCCCTTTGGTTTGGCCTCGAACGCCGGTTCTGAGATCGTTGTGACTGCCGAGTCGCATCCATCCAATCTCGAAAATCGTTGTTTTTATCAGACGACCTACGCTCGCCGTCTTAACTTATCTGTTCAAAGAGCGTGCGGATCCTCGAACTGGGTGGACTCGCCCCGCTCTCGGACTACCTTTAATTGGTCATCGTTGGTGCCCCCTCACCACGATGTTCGCTTCAGATTGGATCGCCCAGTTTCCCTTTTCCCTTTTCCCTTTTGTTCCCTTTTCGAAGACTTCAGGAGAGACCAAGATGACGAAGCAATTTCTGTTTGCCGCGACTGTCACATCGATGATTGCCGCTGGCGCGTCTGCCTCCCTCGTGGCAGGTTGGACGATTCCTACACCGGTTCCCGCCGGATCGGTCAGTGGCTCATATGTCTATGGCGCCGCGGATGTGGGTGATGCAGTCGCGGGCACGATGCTCCTTGGCGTACACGCCAGTCTTGCGGCCGCCTATTCGAGTCCAGCTGGAAACGGATCGAGCTATTCCCTCAGCAGCAATAACTGGACTCTCGGGGATTACTACCAGATCTCGTTCTCCACCCTTGGAGTGGAAGCAGTGGATGTGACTTGGGATCAAACGCGAAGTGGCACCGGACCATCGAGTTTCTCGGTGCTCATGAGCATCGACGGCGGCGTGAATTGGACAACGTCGCTCGCGAGTTACAGCGTCCTCCAAGCAGGAAGCGCGGGCAGTGGCACGACTTCGTGGAACACCGTAACGAATCAACCGGGCTTCTTCACGACGACCGTGGCATTGGGGGAAACCGCTTCGAACCAACAACAGGTGCTCGTGCGATTCTCCTCGCTCGTCACGACTGCAGCCGCAGGCACGAGCCGTATTGACAATATCATGGTGAATGCAGTGCCAGCCCCTGGGGCGATCGCGCTGCTCGGCCTTGCATGCATTGCAGCTCGCCGTCGTCGCTGAGTCTCTCGACCGAACACCGCCTCGTTATCCTCGAACGCCCGAGCCTTGCTCGGGCGTTCGTGTTTCGTCGAGCTTCTGATACCGTTCCCGCATGCGCATTCGATTTCTCGGAGCCGCGGGAGAGGTCACTGGATCAAGTTACCTCGTTGAATCGTCGCAGGCGAAGGTGCTTGTCGACTTCGGCATGTTCCAGGGAGCGCGCGGTGACGACGATCGCAATCGAGACCTTGGCGATCTCAAGCCAGAGGCACTTGATGCGGTGGTGGTGACGCACGCTCACCAAGACCACACCGGCCGCCTTCCTCTGTTGCGCGGGCTTCGCGCTCAACTCCACGCGACGCCCGCAACGGTTGAACTCTCTCGCATCTTGCTTGAGGACTCCGCTCGCATCCAGGAATCGGAAGCGGATCGCGAGAACCGTTGGCGGGAGCGGGAGGGTAAGCCGCAGGTCGAGCCGCTCTACCGGCGCGAGGATGTCGACGCAATCCACGGTCGATGGAGTGCCCTCGCACTCGGCAACTCAAGGGAGATCGCACCCGGCGTGCAACTTCGATTTCAGGAGGCCGGGCACATCCTTGGGTCGGCCTCGGTTGTTCTCGAGGTGACGGACGTCGGTGGCATGTCAAAGCGAGTTGTCTTCAGCGGCGACATCGGGCAGAACGGGATGCCATTCATCCGTGATCCTGATCTCTGCGCGCAAGACGCAGATCTCATCGTGTGTGAGTCAACCTACGGCGATCGTGATCACCGGCCGACTTCGGAGACCTTCGAAGAACTCGCGGAAATCCTGCGGCAGGCAGCATGGGCGCGGCACAAGGTGCTCGTCCCGGCATTCGCGGTCGGTCGTGCGCAACTCATGATTCACGCGATGATGGAACTCGCGCGGGACGGGCGCTCGCCGCAAGTGCCGGTGTATCTTGATTCCCCTCTGGCCGCGAAGGCGACCAAGCTCTACACATCCTTTTGCGATCTGCTCGACGATGAACTGCAAAACGCTTGTCGAGTCGGTGCACTCGCGCGGGATCTCGCGATTGCGAAACCCGTCCTGAGCGGCGCCGAGTCGCGCGAACTCAACACTTTGTGGGAGCCGATGGTGGTGATCGCGGGCTCGGGCATGTGCAACGGCGGCCGCATCGTGCATCACTTGCGCCACAACCTTTGGCGGCATGGCGTGCAGGTGGTGCTGCCAGGCTTCATGGCGCAGGGAACGCTCGGCCGCGCGCTCGTCGAGGTGTCGCAAGGACACCGATCGCATGTGCGAGTGATGGGACAGGATGTTCTCGTGCGCGCACGGATTCACACCATTGGCGGGCTCAGCGCGCATGCTGGAAAGACCGGATTACTCGAGTGGATCGCGGGCGGTTACCAAGGGAAGTCGAAACCGAAGCTGGTGCTCACGCACGGCGAACCAGATCCACGGCACGCACTTGCTGTCGCGGCGCAGGCCCGAGTGGGCGTCACGGCGATCGAACCGATGCGTGGCGATGTCATCGAGTTGTGATGGCCTGACGCGTGGTTTGACAAGGGCGCGAGCATTCCTTGCGTTACGCTCTCCTGCATGCAGCGCATGCGAATCCTCGTGACGAGCTTCGATCCCTTTGGAGGAAGCCCAGTCAATCCGACGATCGCGATTGCGGCAATCCTTGCGCCACTCGTTGCATCAAGAGAGGTCGTCTTCCTGCAGTTGCCGGTGGTGGGTGGCGATCATGCGCAGAGTGCGCGAGGATTGAGTCGGCACGCGATCGAAGTTGTCCGCCCTTCGACGGTCGTGCACCTTGGCGAGGCGCAGACCCGATCTCGGATTTCGTTTGAGCGCGTGGCGATCAACCTTCGTGATGGACGAGTCAAGGATAATGCTGGGATCTTGACGACGGATCTTCCAGTGGTGGAAGGTGGTCCATCGGCGTATTTTTCAAACCTCCCGCTCCGGGATTTGCAACAAGCGTGCGATCGAGTTGGCGTGGCGCAGGAGATTTCGCTGAGCGCGGGCGCATTTCTTTGTAATGAGGTGATGTACGGCTCGCTCCACGACATGCATGTCGGTACCTCGCGAGTGCAACGCTGCGGTTTCATTCATGTGCCTCAACTGCCGGAGCAAGCGCTCGCTCGCGGCGGCCCATCGCTGGATGCGGAGACATCTGCCCGGGCGATCCACGCGATCTTGGAGTGCTTGCTTGACGGTGAGAGTGGATGAGTCGATCCCTGCAGCGCGTTGGTGAACTTGCGGAACGGAGCCATTCTCGGCGAGGATGGACGGATGCAGAGCGATTCGTTGCCGGGGCCGCGTTCGTCCGCCGAGACCTCAACCAGAGCTGAGGTTCAAGGTGGTATTGCCATCTTCCTTGCGATGGCCTACATCATGGTCATCGAGCCGGCGGTGCTCTCCGGCCGCGCGGTCGGCATGGCGAATGGGATGCCGGAGGGTGCTGCCTTCACCGCGACATGTATCGCGGCGGCGATCGCCTGCATCTTGATGGGTTGCGTCGGAAGATTGCCTATCGCGGCCGCTCCCTACATGGGAGAGAACATTTTCTTCGCGACTGCGCTCATTCCCGCTGCCGCAGCTGCTGGATACACCGAGCCGTGGCGAGCAGCGCTTGGGACGACTCTCCTGGCGGCGTTGCTCCTGCTCGCGATTAGCCTCACGGGAATGCGACGACTCCTCGCGCAGGCGATTCCGCCATCACTGGTCTCCGCGATCATCAGCGGTATCGGCCTTTTCCTCGCATTTCTCGGCCTGAAGGCCGCAGGCGCGGTGGTTGCGAGTCCGGGCACCTTGGTCGGATTCACTCCGCACCCTCTGTCTCCTGATCTTGTGGTTGCGACGATGGGCCTGATCGCAACCATTGCGCTCTATGCTCGCGGATTCAAGAGCGCGGTCGTCGTCGGGATTGCACTGACCTTTTCCCTCGGACTCCTCGCGCGCGAGTCGATGCCGTTTGTTCCCGATGCAATCGCACACTCGCAATCTGTCGCATCGAGTGTGACAATGACCGGACTCGCGACACCCCAAAGCATCCTCGCACTCCCCCCGTCTCCCGCGCCGCTCTTCCTAGGGCTCGATTGGAGCGCGCTGTTCGATCCAAGCCTTTTCCTCGGCGCAATCGTCTTGCTCTTCATGATTCTTTTCGACGCGACTGGGACGCTCGTCGCCGTCACCGGTGCTATCGCTTCCCACGGAAACGCGGAGCCGTCGGATGGGGGGCGAAATGATCTGGATCCTCGATTTCAACGCGGGCTCCTCGCCGATGCACTCGGCTCCGTCGCGGCGCCGCTCGTTGGAACAAGCTCGGTTGGCGCGTTCATGGAGAGTGCAGTGGCCGCGCCCATCGGCGCGCGCCGAGGGCTCTGCGCCATCGTGGTGGGAGTTTGCTTCTTGCTCGCGCTCCCGTTTGCCCCGATTATCCAGAGTTTCGGCAGTTACCCACCAGCGACCGCGCCCGCGCTCTTGTTCATCAGCGCCTTGCTCCTCGCGTTCGTGAAACGCGTGCCTTGGGATGACGCCACCGAAAGCATTCCCGCACTCGCCGTCATCGCTGGTGTGCCTCTGACATTTTCCATCGCGCATGGCATCGCCTTTGGATTTCTCCTCTGGCCGGTGATGAAATTGGCTGCAGGTCGTGGAAGGGAAGCCGGTTGGCTCTCGTGGGGTCTGGCGCTGATAGCCGGCGCAAGTCTTTGCTTGCGCTGACTACTCTCGTAGGCCTCAACTCAGTTTGTATTCGCCTGGTCGACGAACGAACGGGGTCGGCGCACTGCCATGCAGGTCGATCGTGGTCGGGAAGAGCGCGAGCTTCGACTCTTGCGTCATGAACTCCCAACTCGCGACGGTGCCCGAGTATGCGGCTTCACGGCCCATCACTGCCATCAAGGATGACTCCGCAGTCTGCCGGAGTTCAACGATCGGCTTGCCGGAAGCGATGGAGGCGACGAGCGCCTTGTGCTCGGCCACATACGCGGCGCCGATATCACCCTTCGTGCGCCAGAGCTCCTTGCCGCTGTGATCGCGGATGACGGATCCTTCCGAGAATGCGCGAATGGTCGCGACGCCCTTCGAGCCATAGACAACATTGGCGAAGTCATTGGTGGAGTTGGGCCAGTGGCGACATTGCAAGGAGCAGATTTTCCCGTCGGCCCATTCGTAGTCGACGGAAAATCCATCCCACATTTCGCTGTCCGCTGGGCGTTGCCAGCGACTTCCAGAAGCAAACGCACGAGTGGGTGGTCCGCCCATGACCCAGTGGATGCAGTCGATGTTGTGCACGGCCTGTTCGGTGATCTGATCACCCGAGAGCCATATGAAGTGCATCCAGTTGTAGATCTGATACTCCATGTCACTCATGCCGGGCTTGCGATCGCGATACCAAATCCCGTTGGAGCAGTAGCGCGCGGTCATCCCGACGACATCGCCAATCATGCCCTCTCGAATATTCGCGATGGCATCGACGAAACTGTGTTGACGGCGATACTGCGTTCCGGTTGCGATGGCCGTGCCTTGCGCGAGTGCCGCTTCATGCGCAGCCAGACAGATGTGGTATCCGGCCGTGTCGACGCACACGGGCTTCTCTGCGAAGACGTGCTTTTTCGCGGCTACCGCGGCAGTGATGTGCTGCGGACGGAAACCGGGAGCGGTCGCGAGGATCACAAGATCGACATCCGCGCGCGCGAGCACCTTTAGGTAGCCGTCAATGCCGTCGAAGATGTCCGCATCGGTGGCGGTGACGCGATCACCGAACTTCTTCGCGAGTTCGTCTCGTGCCGTCTTCGCCGTGGTGGTGTTGATGTCAGCCAACGCGACGAGTCGCACGCCGGGGTTGCCGGTCAGCGTGTCGTTTGCTGCGCCTGCGCCCCGTCCACCACACCCGATGAGGGCGACATTGATGAAACCATTCGCCGATGGGCGAGTGCCCTTACTGATGGTGCCGAAGGCGTACGGCGCCACGACACTTGCCGCGCCAATCGCGAGCGTGTCGGCCATGAAATTGCGGCGGGAGCTGTCGTTGTCGTGGTTGTTTTGCAGCGTCATGTCGGGACTCTTGTTTGCGTGGGTAAGGTGGACTGCGATGGCCATCAGAACGATACCGCAGGTCGAGCGGATTAGGTGCATCACCATTGCGGGCGTGGAGTTCGCGCCCGCGGCGCGCCTGATGCTTCGTGGATGACATTGAGCGTCATTGATGTCCTCGCGCGTGTTGTCGAAGCAACCTCGCGGATGGTCTCAACACCGGTTCCACCTCAGGGTGCACCGCCCAGGGCGCACGCGTCGATCACTCCAATACCTCGATCCGATGCGGGAATACTGGAGCGACAAGCACTCGGCGTGCAGCTCGCGAAGGAGAGTGAGCCCGTCGCACTCAGGTTCCCGCGAAACTCGATGACGCATGGATGGGAGGGCGAAGGCACAGCGATATGGAAGGCGCAGTTCGCGCCGGAGGGAGCGTTGAATCTTGGCGTCAGCGGTCACCGCACGGAGTATGTGCGCCATTGATTGCAAGAAGCGCCGCTCACACGGCTCAAGCCCAAAGCGGTCATGCTGCTCATCGGCACGAACAGCTTTGGTCACGGAACCGCGAATGCGCGCGCGACCCGCGACGGGAGGGTCAAGGTGATCGAGACGATTCGTGAACCAGTGCCGGACTCGATAATCATCGCGTGCGCGACCTTTTCCAGAGGCGACTGATGAGCCTGTGCCCTGTATTGACTTGGGATCAAGCTTCGTTGACGCCGACGGATCGATTCCGCGCACGCGCATGCCGGACTGCTTGCACCTCTCTTCAGAGGGGCGCGCGGTGTGGGCTGATGGCATCAAACGCGCGCGCAAAGGTTTGAAGTGAACTCCCGCGCAGTGTGACTAGCAATGCGCGACGCCCACGGGGGCACCGACTTCAATCGGGAATCCTCGTCCTGCCCACGGCCAGTACCCGCCGCGCAGATTCGCGACTTTGAAGCCGTGGCGGCGCAAGTATGCGCACGCGAGTTCCGAGCGATTGCCGCTGCGGCAGTAGCAAATGATCTCTTGATCGCGAGGAAGACTCGCGAGTCGATGCGGCATTTGGGTGAATGGCGCAAAGATCGCGCCGGGCAGGTGACCGGCCTCATACTCGCCACACAATCGCGCATCAAGAAAAGTCGCTTCCCCGCATTCGAGCCGCCGACGCGCCTCTCGCGGGGAAATCTCGTTGATGTCCGTCTCGAAAAATGCGTCGTCCGGCAAACTCTCCAGTTCGCTCGGTGTCGTCCATGCGAGCAATCGATCCACGCCCACGCGGAAGAGCACGCGTACGGCCTTCTCAAGCAACGCGGGTTCGACGACCATCAATACGCGGTCGTCGCGCTCGAGGTAACTCCCCGCCGCAGAGGCGAACCACTTGTCCACGCTTACCGAGATCGAGTTGGGGAGGGACGCCTCACTGAATCGAGTGAAGCAGCGCGTGTCAAGGACAACACAGCCGGGTTCGCGCGCGCGATTGAGGAAAGAGTGCGCGTCGAGGTACTCCGGTTGGGGAAGCTCTTGGGCATCCGCGCCAAGTGCATTCATCGCCTTCACGCGAGAGAAGTAACTTGGCGGATCCGGCAGTCCGCGCGTGACTTGTTCGACAAAGACTTCTTCATCATGCGCGCACTGCAATGACTTGTTGATCCGCCGTTCGATCGCCATCGAAGAGCGGGGGAGGGTGCAGATCTTTCGCCCACACATGCTGCCGGCAGTGTGTCCGGGGTAGAGCGGCACCTCGCCGCTGAATCCTTCAAGCTTGAGAAGCGCCTCGCGAAGCGCGCGAGCCGCAATGCGCGGATCCGTGCCTCCAAGCAGGCGTGAACTGAGGTCGGGTCGGCCGACCTCTCCCGCGAATATGAAGTCGCCCGTGAAAAGCCCGAGGACTTGGCCTCCATCGCCAAGCGCGGCGAATGACATCGACTCCGTCGTGTGCCCGGGAGTATGGATGGCTCGCAAATGCAACGCACCCGATCGACCGATGGACACTTCGTCGCCGTCGCGGAGTGCATGCACGCGATCGGAGCACTTGGCAGTCCACGCGGGAAGTTCGGTGCCTTCCGTGCTTAACCATGCTTGGACGCCATGTCGCTCCACGAGTGTGCGTAGTCCACTCACAAAGTCCGCGTGGAGGTGCGTCTCAATCGCGCCGAGCAGCTTCCAGCCCGCCTCTTGGGCTGTCGAAAGGACGCGATCGACATCGCGAGGCGGGTCGAGCACGAGGCACTCGTTGCTTTGCGTGCATCCAATGAGGTAACTCACTTGGGAGAGCGCGTCGTCATGGATGCGGACAACTTTCACGCGGTCTACTCTAACGGCAACGACGCGGCGAGCGGTTTGGTCGGCGCCCGTCCGCATGGAAATCGAAGGGGCGTTCGCCCGATAGGATGCGTGCCATGGAGCCACGCCTGGCGGCGATTACCTTTCTGCGCAATGGAGTGCGACTGGGATATCCATTCATTGAGAGCATCCGTTCGGTATTGAGCATCGTGGATGAGTTTGTGGTTGTCGTAGGCGAAAGTGATGACGGCACACTCGATGCCGTTCGCTCGATTGGCGACTCGCGCCTTCGGGTGGTGGAATCGGTTTGGAACACTTCGGTCCCCAACGGATTTGTGTACGCGCAGCAGACCATGCTCGCGCTTTTTCAGACGCGCGCGCGGTGGGTCTTATCCATCCAAGGCGATGAAGTCGTGCATGAAGACGATTTGGAGAAACTCCAGGCGGCCATCGAAGCAGCCGACAGCGATCCACGCATCGAAGCGCTGACCTTTGAATACCTGCACTTCTATGGCCGGCCGGATCTCCTCGGGAGGGGATCTCGGTGGTACCGACGGGAAGTGCGGTTACTCCGCAACGCGAAGCGATTCATCGTGCCCAGTGATGCACAGTGTTACACGATCGTCGAGCGCAATCGGCGGATGCGATATCCCAACACGCGGCCGTCCGGCGCGCGCATGTTTCACTATGGTTGGTTGCGACCAACCGAGGCGCATCTGTCCAAGGCATTGGAAGTTTCCGCAATGTGGGGCGGAAAAATCGTGCCGGCCAAGCCGTACGCGCAAGTGGACCGTCGAGCGCTTGAGTCGTTCCACGGGACGCATCCGCGCGTCGCGCAGACTTGGCTCGCGACGGTTGCGAATCGCGAATTCGCGCCGGATCGAAACTACAAACTCACCCTTCGCGACCGGCGATTTCGAGTAAAGGATTTTGTCGAACGCGCGTTGCGCGCGGACTTTTCTATCAAGCACTTTCATCAGTTGCGAGCACTGTCGTGAAACTCCGTGAACTGCTCTACTTTGTGCGCAAACCGGCGCCACGGTCCTTTGAGGGCGTTCCGGAACCGCGCGCACTCGGCAAGTACGGTGCTGCCACGATCGCGCAGTGGACGCATCCCAGAGCGCAACCGCTTCGATTGACGGAGCGCATGATCGACGAGATGCGCCAGTTTGTGCGGGACGGAGACTTTGCCATTGATGTGGGCGCGCATTGCGGCGACTCCACGCTGCCCATTGCATTTGCGGCGGGTGCGAGTGGAGCGGTTGTCGCGCTTGAGCCCAATCGATTCATCTTTCCTGTGCTCGCGCAGAATGCCGCGCTCAACCGTGCGCTCACCAACATCGCTCCCTACCCACTTGCTGCACTCGACTGCGCTCGCGAGGTTGAGTTTGAGTATGGCGATCCGGACTTCATGAATGGGGGAGAGGCGGTCGCCGCCTCGCGCTTTCGTCCGAAGTTTCGCCAGAAGGTGCAAGGAGCCAACCTCGCCCACCTCCTCGCCGAGAAACATGCTTCGCGGCTCGCTTCGCTGGCGTTTGTGAAGACGGATGTCGAGGGGCACGATCTCGTCGTGCTTGAGACGATTCGCCCGTTGCTTGAGATTCACCGCCCCGTCGTGAAGAGCGAGGTCTTCTCGCACCTCTCTCCCGAGTCGCGTCGTGCGCAGTATGCGTTCTTCGCGGATCTGGGCTATCGCGTGCATCGCTACGGAGGCGATGAATCAATGCTCGGGGAGCGAATCGATGTCACCGGAATGGCGAGCGCGCACGGCTTCGATGTCCTTTGTGTTCCGCGCTAACTCGACTTGGGATATCGTCGCGCACGACTTCTGCCTGAGGAACTTTGCATGGATGCAGTGACACTTATTCTGGACTTCGACTCAACCATCGTTGCGGCAGAGGGCCTCGACGAGATCGCGAAACTTGCGCTCGCGAAGGATCCTGATGCCGAGTCCAAGGTGCTGGCGATCGAAGGTATCACGCGAGACGGCATGGAGGGGCGCATCGGCATCGATGTCTCACTGGCTCGACGGCTTGCGATGCTCACGATCACGAAGGCACAGATCGCAGCAACCGTGAAGGCGTTGAAGTCGCGGCTCTCACCGAGTTTTCGGCGACACAGGGCGCTCGTCAAGCGGAATGCTGAGCGGTTGTTCGTGGTGAGTTCGGGTTTTCGGGAGTATGTCGTTCCGGTCTGCGCGGAACTCGGGATTCCGGAAGATCGGGTGATCGCGAACTCGTTTACCTGGTCGAAAGAGGGCGTCGTGACGGGATTTGATCGGAGTTCTCCACTCGCCCGGGTGGGTGGGAAGTCCGAAGCAGTCAAGCGCTTGAAACTTCGCGGGCGCGTCGTTGCGGTCGGCGACGGCGTGACGGATTGCGAGATTCGTGATGCCGGCGCGGCCTGCGAGTTCGTTGCGTATTGTGAGAATGTGGAACGCGAAGCGGTCGTCGCGCGCGCCGATCGCGTCGTGCGTGGCGTGGACGAATTGCTGTGGATTTACAGCCTTCCTGGGGCGCCGAGTTACCCAAAGTCTCGCATGGTTGCGCTCCTGCTTGAGAGCATTCACCCTGATGCCGCGACGCGACTTGAGTCGGAGGGCTACCGCGTGGAGGCGATTTCGGATGCGCTTCCTGAGGCGGATCTCTGCCGCGCGATCAAGGGCGTGTCGTTGCTGGGCATTCGATCGAAGACTCGCCTCACGAAGGCGGTGTTCGCGGAGGCGGACCGCTTGCTCGCGGTCGGGTGTTTCTGCATTGGAACGGAGCAGGTTGATCTTCGGGCGGCGCAAGAACGCGGAGTCGCCGTTTTCAACGCGCCGTACTCCAACACCCGAAGCGTGGTTGAGTTGGCCATCGGGGAAATCGTCATGCTCTTGCGTCGCGCGACGGAGAGCGATCGAGTGTTACAGGCGGGCGGCTGGCGAAAGAGTGCACAGGGCTGCGCCGAGGTGCGTGGAAAGGTGCTCGGCATTCTTGGGTACGGCCACATCGGCTCGCAATTGAGCGTGCTCGCTGAGGCGATGGGGATGCAGGTGATTTATCACGATCTTGCGGAAGTCATGCCGCTTGGCAATGCGCGCAAGGCGAAGTCGATGGCAGATCTGCTGACTCGCAGCGACATCGTCAGCGTGCATGTCGATGGTCGCAAAGAAAACACGCACCTCATCGGCGAACGCGAACTTCGCCGAATGAAGTCGGGTGCGATCTTGTTGAATCTCGCACGCGGTCACATTGTCGATCTCGACGCCCTCGCGCGTAGCCTCCGGAGCGCACACCTCGGCGGCGCAGGCGTCGATGTCTTTCCCCACGAGCCCAATTCCAACAAGGAGCCGTTCGACTGCCCATTGCGCGGCATTCCAAACACGATCCTCACCGCGCACATTGGTGGGTCGACTGCGGAGGCGCAACAAGGGATCGGCGCGTTCGTCGCTGGACGACTGGTGGACTACATCAATCTCGGCGCCAGCGCCGGGGCGGTCAATCTTCCCGAGATCTCATTGGGTTCAACACCGCGATCACATCGATTCCTCCATCTCCATCGGAATCAACCTGGGGTGCTCGCGCAGATCAACGGCATTCTCGCAGCGCGAAAGATCAACATCCTCGGGCAGTCGCTTCGAACGGATGAGTCGAGCGGATATGTCGTTACGGATGTGAATCGCAGTTATGACGAAGCGGTTGTCGGGGAACTCCGCGCTGTCGCAGGGACGATCCGTTTCCGAGTGCTCTACTGATCGTCGCGCGGCTGCGGTGCGCAGTTTCTTCCCATGCGAGCGTGCATCAAAGCAAGTTCTTTGCGTCGAACAATTCGTTGGTCGTCACGGCGTTCTTCACTCGGCCAAGCGCGTAACTGAATCCGCTCTGCACACTCGCCGCGCCAACACGACCTTGGAAGTCAAGCGCGAGCATGCCCACTTGGTAACTCTTGGGATCAGTTGAGTTCTTTCGCATGATGATGCGAAGGGCTTCTTCGCACGCCTCTTGCGGGCTCGCTCCCCGACGCATGCAATCGGCGGCGATGAACGCGCCGAGTGTACGAAGCACCATTTCTCCAAGTCCTGTGCAGACCGCGCCACCCGCGTTTGGTTCGACATAGAGGCCCGCGCCAATGATTGGCGAATCGCCGACGCGACCATGCATCTTGAAACTAAGCCCGCTCGTCGTAGAGGCTGCGGCAAGGTGTCCGTGCGAGTCGAGTGCGAGGAGTGAAATCGTGTCGTGGTTTTCAGGGTTGATGAGCGGCGCGTATTGCTTTTCCACCAACCACTCGCGCCATGCCTTTTCACGTTCTGGC
Source organism: Planctomycetia bacterium (assembly GCA_005790565.1). Classification (GTDB taxonomy): domain Bacteria; phylum Planctomycetota; class Phycisphaerae; order Phycisphaerales; family SM1A02; genus F1-140-MAGs142. Next base: position 526 of record SXUJ01000080.1, on the reverse strand, counting down.
GAGAGGCTGTTCTCGCGCACTTCGAGATTGCAGGTGCGTGCGAACTGTCGCGCGCCATCCCCAACGAGCAAGCAGTGTGGAGTGTCTTCCATCACTCGGCGCGCGAGCGCGATCGGATGCACGACCCCCTCAACGGCGGCGACGGCTCCGCATCGACCGTCATCGCTCATGATCGACGCGTCGAGCGTCACAATGCCATCACGGTCGGGCATCCCACCGAGGCCGACCGTCCTGTCTGGGCAGTCGACTTCGACCACTTTCGCGCCTGCCTCGACGGCATCGAGCGCGGTTCCGCCGCGCGCCAAAACTTCGAGCCCCGCGACATTCGCAGGGATTCCATGCTTCCAAGTGCTGAGCATGACTGCAGGGATGTGGCGTTGCATTGTCATGTCGTGGCTTGGGAAGGGGTCTGTTGCACACGCACTCAATGGGACGAGTGCGGCGCCAATCGTGGAGGTAAGCAGTGCGCGGCATGCGTCGCGTCGTCCTTGAGCGTTGGGTTGCACATGCATACGGTAGCGCGGGT